>DATDNL010000376.1:0-3617 GCA_036518315.1 Flavisolibacter sp.
ATCTTCAACCCGATCTTATCATTGCCAACAAGGAAGAAAATGTTCGTGAACAAATAGAAGAACTCGCGAAAGAATTCCCCGTCTGGGTCAGCGATGTAAATAACCTGGATGATGCCCTGAAAATGATCAACTCCGTCGGCAAAATCGTTGACAAAGAATCAACAGCCATAGCCATGAGTGATGAAATCAAGTACGGCTTCTCGCTACAAACTACAAACTACAAACTACAAACTGGTTACCTCATCTGGAAAGATCCTTACATGACCGTTGGCGGCGATACTTTCATCAATAACATGATGTCGCTTTGTGGATTCAACAACACATTTGCGAGTCAAACGAGGTACCCTGTAGTGACAAAAGATGACCTGCAAAGCTGTGAATTAATACTGCTTTCGACAGAGCCCTACCCTTTCAAAGAAAAAGATCGAACGGAATTGCAACGATTACTACCCAATTCCAAAATTGTCATTGTGGACGGAGAGATGTTTAGCTGGTACGGCAGCCGGTTATTAAAAGCTCCTTCCTATTTTAAACAACTGCAAGATCAAGTTTTATCTTTAGTGCATGCAAGAGGAACCGAATAAGCCTTCGAGGAAAAAGCCCTTCTTCCCGGTCAATAATGAACTCCGCCAGTACCTGCGAACACACGGAAGAGAAATAAAATTGCCCGTCACCTACAATGACTTAATGCACTTCACTTATTCTCTGCCCATAAAAGACAAGACTGGGAAAGATACACTCTGGGAGAAAACACTCTATGATATGAACGAGTGGAAGTTCTTACAAGACGGCCTTGTAAAGCTTTATGCAATCATCAAAACCGAGGGCGATTACAGTTTCACCAATCACCTTGAAGTGGCGCGTATCGACTACTGTAGTTTTGGCAACTCTAATCCTTTTCGCATACGTATCGTAAATCGCTTCAATGATAATTACGATCATTATTATATCAAAAAGGAAGACGCTTCCCGCGTCTATGGTCTCGAATTAGAGCACCTCCTTTCCCCTAACCGCATCATCTTTTTGACGGGGAGTAATACATTAGTTGAAGAACATATCCCTGGCATTCCCGGGGACGTTTTCATCAGGGATTATTTGAATCGTCCCGAGACCAACAGGATCAGGATCGCCAAAGAATTTGTTAAGTTCAACGAGCGATGTTTCATCCGGCTCCTTGGTGATATGCGCAGTTACAACTTCGTGGTTAACGTTACGCCCGACGTTGAAGATTTCCAATACCGGATACGTTCCATCGATTTTGACCAGCAATCTTACGAAGGAAGAAAGAACCTCTACCTTGCCCAGTTCTTTAAAGAAAACCTTTCCTATGTCGAACTGACATTGAAATACCTGAACCGTCTTTCCATCGAACAATACCAGGCTGAAGAACGAACTCTTATTGCCTACAGGCTCGCCGCCTCCCGCTACCGTATCATGGACCTACTTAATTGCATGTCACGTGACCAGATTTCTACCGAGGAAAAAGTCATCCAGTTGCGCGAGGAACTGGGCGAATTCTTTGAAAGTAAAACAGTAAAGCGTTGCCGAACCATGGGCGAAATAGTAAAACAGACCATGCGGCACATTTTAAAGCCTTACATGTCAAGGCTTCAAAGAAATGTCGGTAAGATCACAGACTAAAGATCTCACCCAGTAAGCCAGGCAATCGTTTTTAAATGGACAGCTCAAGGCATTAAGCGATATAAAAGGACCGCCCCAGGTCAGTTTCCTGCCTGATCTTTATCAGAAACTGTCAATTGTCAGCATACCTTATCTTTGCGCCACTTTCAAAAAACGATTGTTTTGCTTTTTGGGTAGCATTTGATCACTAAACCAAAAGACAAAATGAGCAAATACCAACCGGGGGTTCTCTTCGGCAAAGAACTGGAGGCCCTCTACAACGATGCAAAGCAAAACGGCTTTGCGTTACCTGCTGTTAATACCATTGGTACTGACAGCATCAATGCTGCTTTAGAAACAGCGGCTAAGGTTAACTCTCCCATCATCATCCAATTTTCGAACGGCGGCGCTCAATTTATCGCGGGCAAAGGAATGCCTAATGATAAATTGCAGGGTAATATCCAGGGTGGTATCTCGGGTGCCCTACACATCCATAACGTTGCCAAATACTATGGCGTACCGGTTGTTTTACACACCGATCATGCTGCCAAAAAATGGTTGCCCTGGATAAGTGGACTACTCGATGCAGGTGAACAATATTTCAAAGAGAAGGGCCAACCCCTCTTCTCTTCTCACATGCTCGATCTTTCCGAAGAACCAATTGAAGAAAACATCGAGACTTCTGTTCAGTTCTTCAAAAGAATGGCGCCACTTGGTATGTCTCTTGAAATTGAACTAGGGGTAACAGGTGGTGAGGAAGATGGCGTTGATAATAGCGGCGTTGAAAACGATAAACTGTACACTCAACCCAAAGAAGTAGCTTACGCTTATGAAGAACTGAGAAAGGTAGGTAACCTGTTCACTATTGCGGCAGCCTTCGGAAATGTCCACGGTGTTTACAAACCTGGTAATGTTGAGTTAAGGCCTGATATTTTACTCAACAGTCAGAAATACATCCAGGAACATTATAATACAGCGGAAAAACCAGTATACTTTGTCTTCCATGGTGGAAGCGGTTCTCCCCAGCACCAGATTCGCGAAGCGATCAGTTATGGTGCCATTAAAATGAACCTGGATACGGACCTCCAGTGGGCTTTCTGGGAAGGCGTTTTGCAATTCTATAAAAAGAATGAAGCTTACCTGCAAGGCCAATTGGGTAACCCCGAAGGAGAAGATAAACCAAATAAGAAATATTACGACCCACGCGTGTGGCTTCGTAAAGGAGAAGAGAGTTTTGTCAAGCGATTGGAAGTAGCATTTGAAGATCTGAATTGTATAAACAGGAATTCGTAAAACTAAGGTCCCGCTTCGGCGGGACTTTTGTTTATGTAGGTTTTCACTGTTGATGTCGCACACCTCTCTATTCCATTTTTCAACTTTCAAAGCGAAGTCAGGTATCTGGCATGGCTTTGGCTGTGATGCGGCGAATTCTTTCACTCAACCGCTTATCGGAAACGCCCTGGTATGAAAAACGCCTTAACCAACCAATCACCATTTTGGAGAAAATGGGTATTAGTTCTTCCCTTCCTCACTCTATTTGCCTGTAAAAAAGATAAGACCGGCGACGCTCAAAACTCTGGTCCTCAAAGTGCTGCCACGCTTACGGCAAAAAGTATTCAGCTCTCAACACATATTAAAGGATATTACGAATACTTGCCCGAAGGATATTCGAGTAACACAGCGTCCAATTACCCACTGATGATCTTTTTCCATGGTGGAGGAGAAATAGGTAATGACTCAACCCAATTACACCTGGTTTTGAAGAACGGTCCTTTAAAGCATGTGGCAAACGGCAGCTTACCCACATCTTTCACCGCCAATGGCCAAACGTATAAATTTATAATTCTTGGGCCCCAGTTTACATCATCCGACGATAGTTACTCTGATGAGGTCGACAATATTGTTGAATATGCAAAGAAGAATTACCGCGTCGACAAATCACGCATTTACCTGACCGGGTTGAGCTTCGGCGCAGGTGTTGCCTGGAACTATGTTGG
>DATDNL010000377.1:0-2892 GCA_036518315.1 Flavisolibacter sp.
AATAGAGAGCGGTACCGGCTCACTCAAACAAAATGAGCAAAAGAAGAAAGAAGAAAATGAAGCAACGGGTGATGATATCAAAGTAAAATAGGCGATAAAGAAATTTCATCCCCATTTTATTTAGACAACAGAGATTTAAGAAACAGAATTGACGCCTAACAGGCGAGCAGCAGCCAACAATAGTTTGACCTGTACCGCCAGACTCGGTTCAAATGGCCTTTGATTATTATTATTCTAATTTCATGGTGTGCGCCTCAGTTCGCTTTGAACATCGAACTGGGGAAAAGTAACAACGGCATAGTTTTTATTACTATTTAGGAAAACACAAGTGTATGAAAAAGTATTCGATAATCGTGGCAATGGTTATGTTATTTGCAGCGTCTTTGAGCTCTTGCAGTGCGGGTGCGCATGTAGGTACAAAACATCACCAGGTTAGTGCCGGCACACAGGTTAAATAGCGATTTGAAGTATTTGAACGTATAACCATTAACGGTATAGGACGATCAATCCATATACCCCAATAATTTACAAAGCCCCAAGACCGGGGCTTTTTTGTTTAAAGTGGTGCGTCTTCCCCACAAAAAACATTGTGCTTTTACTCAAAACAAGGCTAATGTCGAAGAGTTTTACAATAATATGCAGGACCAGGGAACAGGGTTTCGTTATTTGAAAGATCTGGATGCTGATTTGTTAGCGAGTGCAACGAGACTAATAAGATTCATTAACAAAGAATATAAACTGGATGGTGAGTGATCAAACTGACGAAATTCAGAACCAAAGTTCAAGTGGCACAATACTTCGGTTGCAGCCCCCGCTATTTTCTAAGACCGCCGGCTGACAGCGAAGGCTCTATTGGTGTAACAAAGCGATGCGTATTAGATATTAGATAAGAGACTCTTTGTTTTCCTTCAGCTGGTTGCGTTTATGCGAGAGAGCTTTTTGGCGGATGATCTCACCGACCGGCACGTTACTCAATTTGCTTTCGAGCCAGGAGATGATGTCCAGGTAAGCAAAGGCGCGGGTGGCGAGGCGGTCATTCTCGTATTGCTTCAGCTTATTCAGTAGTTTTTCGAATTCAGGCTTCAACTGGTTGGGAGAAAGACTGAAGGAGCGCTGCAGGAATTTGAAAACATCTTCTTCTACCGGTCCCAGGCTTTCCATCTTGGCCATGAAACGATAGACGGATTTTACAAGGTACTCAAGCAGGTTGAAGTTGCCCAACTCGTAATGGGCAATCAGGTGCAGCAGACGCGCATAGGCCTGGAGGTCACTGCGGAGATCTACTTTCCAATTGATGATCTTATTCAGGTAAACAATCGTGTTTTCGTAATCACCGGTTCCAAAATATAGTGATGCAATCTTGTAATAAAAAACAAGTACCCTGTGACGATCGAGGTAGATGGAATACTCCTTCAGCTTTTCATTGATGTAAGGAACCAGTTCGAGGCCTTCCTTGAAAGTGCCATACATAAAGTGCCTGTTGATCTTGCCGGTATATAAGTAGAGGAAGACCTGGATAGCATTGTTTTCGTTCTTCTTTACGAGCTCACTTTCGGCAAAATTTTCGAACTCCTCGAGTGTGGCATCGAATTTCTCGAAATTCTGAAGGTCGAAGTTGGCGCTGATCAAATTGTGTAGTCCTTTGATATAGTGTGCCGTTTCGATCTCTACCATTAGCGGCTCTTCGTGAAATAGATCGACCCATTTTTGAGTGTAGCGGTAGTACATTAGGAAGTCCTGCATGATGAAGGCATACCAGCAATAGCTTTGGTACAGGTATAATCTCTGGTAAAAGTCCTTGGGGTTCACCTGCTCTTCCGGAAGGTTTTCCTTAAAGAATTCAGTCAGCATTTTTTCGTCAGCCTCGTTACGGGCATGGCCGTGGTTGATATACCAGCCGTACAGTTCCAATGCAAGGTTGGAAAGGCGGGTAATCAGAGAAATATGGTCAACCACGTCCATCGACTCGGTAGAAAGCTGCCGGGCCCGATCTTTAAGACTTCGGGTAATGTGAAGATTTTCGATCTTCTTTTCCAGGAACAGAATCTGGACCAGGAAAGAGTACTGGTTGTTTTGACGAGCGTTTTCCTTGGCCTTATCGAGGATCTTGAGGCTTTGCAAATACAATCCCTTATTATATAATATGCGTGCATGATCGAGCTGCTCGTGGAGCTGGATGTCAATATTGTTGTTGGTTTCAAGAAGGCGGAGACTTGCTAATATTTGTTTATATAGATGAGCTTTCCGGTTAGCGATCTGTTCCTTTTTAATGGATTTGATCTTTTTGAATAATACCCCTTCATTATACTCCTCCATCTTGTCAAGAGCATCAAAGAGCTCGATAATTTTCAAATCTTCGTTAGAAGAATTACGTTTCACATAGAGCTTAAAATTGCGCTTTTCGGCCTTTTGAAGGGATTTAACTAATTGAAACAAGGTATCGCTCGACCGGTTAGGCATCATATAAAGTTTAGAACAAAACGCAGTACCAGCAAGGATTTCAGGCCGGCACCCCTGCTTTCACTAGCGCAAAATACCTATAATTTGTTTTCCTAACCAATTAAGCTTCAAGTAGCTTCGAAGACTATCCCTTCAAACACACGCATTTATGTCAAACAACAGAGTTTTCATTTTTGACACTACACTCCGCGACGGCGAGCAGGTTCCGGGCTGTAAATTAAACACAGAAGAAAAACTGGAGCTCGCCGTTGAGCTGGAGGATTTAGGAGTTGATATCATCGAGGCCGGCTTCCCGATCTCCAGCCCGGGCGATTTTGATTCGGTAGAGAAAATCGCGAAGACCATTAAAAATGCGACTGTTTGCGGTTTGAGCAGGGCCGTTCAAAAAGATATCGAAGTGGCCGCGCAAGCTTTGAAGTATGCCAGGCGTCC
>DATDNL010000378.1:0-3325 GCA_036518315.1 Flavisolibacter sp.
TTAACCGGTCGGCGATTGGCTGCAACGGTTCGGATATAGAAAGGTCTATTCAATAGAAAGTTCATAAACGGCTGTACCTAAAAATTCAGATGTCTCATATTTGCTCCGTATATGCTCTATATATGTCCCATACCTTTAAAGATATGAGACATATATGGGACATATATGGGACATATACGGGACATCCTATGCTTTACCATAACTTTTCTATTTCGGAGACAGAGGTGTACTATTAGTTCAGGCAGGCTCTTTTTTTCCCAATCACAGGGCCCGCATACTTGTATGAAGGACGTGGTGATCTATTTATATTTTCATGACTTTGGAAATCAATGTGTGCAACACAATGACTCAACAGTACTGCATATGCGTACTGGCCCCAAGTGCATGTTCCAAAACTTCCAGACATTTGCCAAACAATTGAACCTATGGCAAAAACATATAAAGACGCAACCGTAAGGGAAGTCGATGAGGCCTTGCGACGCTCGTGGGCAGCGTTCAGGCAGTTCCGGAAATTGAATCTAACAGAGAGGGCTGATTTTCTAAAAGCGATAGGAGTGGAGTTGGAAGCCATCAGCAACGAGTTGGTTTCTACTGCAAACCGGGAAACGAATTTAGGGGAGGCCAGGCTGGCAGGAGAGTTAAAGCGAACTATTTTCCAATTGAATTCCTACGGCGATGCCTGTGCGGAAGGGACATGGTTAGATATCCGTATTGACACGGCAGACGATCAGCGTAATCCTCCGAAGCCTGACCTGCGGAAGATGTTAGTCCCACTTGGACCCGTAGTGGTATTTGGAGCGTCTAATTTTCCTTTTGCATATTCCACTGCTGGTGGAGACACTGCATGCGCCTTAGCGGCTGGATGCCCGGTAGTTTTGAAAGCACATCCTGCTCATGCGGAAACTTCGCAGCTGGTGGCCGAGGCGGTGCAAAAAGCAGCCAAAAAACGCGGCCTCCCGGGAGACATTTTTTTACACTTACATGGTGCGGGTTTCGAAGTAGGAAAAGCCCTCGTCCAACACCCTCTGACAAAAGCGGTTGGTTTTACCGGTTCGTTCGAAGGGGGAAAAGCCTTGTTTGATCTTGCCAACCAGAGAAAAGAACCGATACCCGTTTTTGCTGAAATGGGTAGTGTGAACCCCGTCTTCCTGATGCCGGAAAAAATAAAGCAAGATGCAGCCGCTGTCGCTTCCATGTACGCGGTCTCGATCACTCAGAGCGCTGGCCAGTTTTGTACCAACCCGGGCATTCTCGTTGGTGTTGAAGACGATGCCTTAAATAAGTTCCAGAGTTTATTGGGAGAGCAAATTGAAAAGGTGAAGCCCATGAAAATGCTTCACAGTGGGATTGCGAAAAACTTTATGCAGAAAAGGGAAAAGGCTTTGGCTGAAGAATCTGTTGCTGTTGCCGCGATCACTGAGTACGAGGCAGGTGAGGATGAAAGTATTCCCACACTGGCAACCGTAAGTGCCAATGTCTTTTTGAAAAATCCCTTGCTCCATAAAGAAGTGTTTGGACCGTTTTCGTTGCTTGTGAAGTGCACCGATATCAAGCAACTTACCCAGGTGGCTGAGGCCATCGAAGGCCAACTTACCTGTAGCTTAATGACAACGGAAGAGGAGATGAGCCAGAATACGGAGCTTGTTGAAATCTTAAAAGACAAGTGTGGAAGATTCGTCGTAAACGGGGTTCCCACTGGCGTAGAAGTTGCATTGAGTATGCATCACGGCGGGCCCTTCCCTGCAACCACGGATAGTAGGTTTACTTCTGTTGGAGCGGACGGGATCAAAAGGTTTGCTCGCCCCGTTTGTTTTCAAAACTGGAGTAATGCCTTACTACCCCAGGAGTTGAAGGATGAGAATCCTTTAAAGTTGTGGAGAACCGTGAATAATGAATTAACAAGACAGGCGATAAAGTAAAGTTGATATTATGAAAAAGTTGTTGTTTCTGTTGCCGGCATTCATTTTTGTTTTGGTTTGTTGTCACTCTACTTCGGGCCAACAAGGTCAGTCGGCTCTAAAAAAAGTCATCATCATCCGGCATGGTGAAAAGCCCGACCAGGGCGATAACCTTTCCTGCCAGGGCCTTAACCGCTCTTTGGAACTGCCCGACGTGTTAAACAAGAAGTTTGGAACTCCGGATTACATTTTTGTCCCATCTATTAACACAGGCAAAAAAACCAGTACCGCAAGAATGTATCAAACGATTGTGCCCTTTGCCGTGAAGTACAACCTTAACATCGACACAAAATATGATGTTGATGATGCAAAAGGTTTGGCTGAGGATATTTTGAAAAGAAACGGATCCGTCTTAGTGGTGTGGGAGCATAAGCATATCGATAATATACTGAAAGCCCTTGGTGTGCAATCACCGGATAAATGGACGGACGACGATTTTGACTCCATCTGGATCGTTAGTTTTGACAGTGGCAAGCCTGTAGTGACGAAGGACAAAGAAGGTCTGAATCCTGCAGCCACCTGCAAATAGGCTCCGTATTTAAGTTGATCCAAATCTTGCATCCCCGTTTCAAAAGAACTTGGATTCTATCTCCCGTTAGAACTTAACAGTTTCAAATGAATAACTGTATTTATTTTTAACGCATGTTTGTTAGCGAACATCTGTCTTACAGCCAAACCAACTCCTTTAGTAAAATAGTTTCTGACTACCTAAACAGGTCAGAAGATCTCAAGCCGTTTTATTCTTCCTTGCCTGGTATTGAAGGAGTGAAAGAAACTATTGAAAGAAAAAAGCGACAACCGGTGAACAGGAAGATGCTGGTTGAGGTATTGAAGAAGCAATATGAATCGGTTCCGTTGACAGACGCTGCCAGGAATAATATAGAATCCCTGCTGTCCGATACCACGTTTACTGTCTGTACAGCTCATCAACCAAATTTGTTTACGGGGCCGTTGTATTTCGTTTATAAGGTACTTCATACAATAAAGCTGGCCTCTTACCTTAAAGAGCAGTTGCCGCAATTTCATTTTGTACCTGTTTACTACATGGGTTCGGAAGATGCCGACTTCGCGGAGTTGAACCATACCTACGTTGATGGGAAAAAGATTGAATGGAACAAAGAACAGAAGGGTGCCGTTGGAAGAATGACCGTCGACAACACTCTCCTGCAATTGATTAACGAATTGGAAGGGCAACTGTCCACAGAACCAAACGGTGGTGAAGTGATAGACCTGTTGCGTCGCGCCTATTCGGAAGGAAAGACGATCCAGTCTGCAACCTTTGAGCTGGTGAATGAACTCTACGGTCAATGGGGACTAGTGGTTCTTATCCCAGACAGCGCACCCCTGAAATCGCAGATGATCAAGGT
>DATDNL010000379.1:0-4356 GCA_036518315.1 Flavisolibacter sp.
CGGTCTGCAGTTCCGTCTGTATAGCTAAGTACCACGTCAAAAGGAGCCGCCATTCCACCAATGTTTTGAACCGAAACGGTATAATCATCCCCACTTTTGGCAGCCCCCTTAATGGCTAAGTCAATATAATACTGCGAGAAATACCAGTTCTGCCAAAACCAGTTTAAATCTCTTCCCGACACATTATTGAAAGTATTAAAGAAGTCCCATGGCAGGGGGTGCTTGCCATTCCACCGGCCCATGTATTCCTGCAAGCACTTCTTGAAAAGGTCATCGCCCAAAAGGTCCTTGACTGCCAGGTAGCCAAGCGACGGTTTACCATACTCATTATTGCCTAAGCCGCGTCCCTTCTGATCGGGTCCGGGCGTGATGATAGGAACGTTTTCACTCGGTGACCGGTCGTGAATCCAGCCCTGCACTCTGAAGCGCCTGTAAAACTCGTCCGCTTTTTCCGTAGACATCTTATCCCGGTTGAAGAGTAGCTCAAAAGTGGTTGCCCAGCCCTCGTCCATAAAACCATAGCGGGTCTCATTGATGCCCATATAGAACGGCATGTAGGTGTGCGCGATTTCATGCATGGCGACAAACCGGGAGAAGGTGGTATCTGGATAAGTTTCATCATTGGCCATCATCGGGTACTCCATCCCCGCATATCCCTGGAACACAGTTGTCTTTTCGTATGGGTAAGGGATGCCGGGCCACTTATGCGAAAGCCAGTCCAATGCTTGTTTCGCAAAACCGGACATGTGATGAAAGTCCCTTGCCGTGTCATTATAAGCTGCCTGTGCCGAGGCTCTCCGTTTTGTGGCATCGTCTACGACAACGCTGCTGGCATCCCATACGAAATGATCACTAACGCCAAAGGCGACATCGGGTACATAATTAGCTTTGAATTGCCATGTATTCATGGCATTTTGAGCCGTAACATTACCACTTTCCAGGTCTTGCTTTGTAACCACATTTATGATGTCATCAGATGACAAAGAACGCTGAAACCTTTCAAGATAGATCGGCTGTAAAACGCTGCTCGCATTCAACAATGTTCCTGTTCCCCAAACAATATAGTTTTTGGGTACCTGCACATTTACGGTATAGTCATTAAAGTCGCTGTAGAATTCCAAAGCATCGTTGAAGGGCGTAGTATCCCAACCCTGGTAATCATCATATACGGCCACACGAGGATAGAAATAGGCTATGTAAAAAGTGGTCGAATCAATGGCACCCTCCCGCCCGCTCTGCACGGACATATCATAGTGCCACTTCACATGCATCCTCACAGAGTCATGAGATGCCAGTGGTTTCGGAAGAGTGATTACTTCGTTCGTGAACACCTCCGGGCCATTATTCCATGCCTGTGTCTTGCCATCTACTGTAAAAGAATCTACCGTCACCCCGCTGGTCAGGTATTTGGGGGATGGCGGTCCCATTCGCGGCGCGCCCGGCTTATGAATGTTCACAAATAACTTGAACAACAAACTCGGTAGGTTGTCAGGACTGTTATTGATATAGGTTATCTCTTCCGTTCCATAAATGGTTCGGTTGGGAGGCGTAGCGGATATATTGATATCGTACCTCGCGTGATTCTGCCAATAGTTTTTGCCCGGCCTGCCATCCATTGAACGCGTGTTGTTATTAAACGCATTCTCAACATTGGTTGCCATATTTAGTTTTTGTGCAGGCACGGAAAAGTAGAGTAACAACGAAGAAGCAAGTAAAAGGAATCGCATGGACTGTTTTTTTGGGAAAGTAAAGTTTAAATAAAAAAGGGAAAGTCTTTTATGATGATTGGTTAAAATCCAAAGTCCCTTGAACAGAAATCATCTCGGAAATCCGTGTGGATATGGTTCAACTTGGCGATGTGAAAAAATAAAAATGGAGAGCCGTTGAATCGATTCTCCATCTCTATTATCATTAAGTGTTGAATCACCACCCGTCTCCATCGATCACATTTCCAAGCCCACCTAATATGCTTCCTTCTTCCTTACGCTTCACCGTCGCATATTGCAGTATCCTGCCTGCCAATCTGCTTACCGGCAGCGACTGTATCCACACTCTTCCGGGTCCACGCAGTGTTGCAAAGAATACGCCTTCACCACCGAATAGGGTATTCTTAATCCCTCCAACAAACTGAATGTCGTAATTGACAGTCGCTTCAAATCCAACGATGCAACCAGTATCTACTTTCAATAGTTCACCCGGTTCCAATATCTTTTCGAGTACATAACCACCCGCATGCATAAAAGCATAACCATCACCTTCCAGCTTTTCCATGATAAATCCTTCACCGCCAAACAGTCCGGTGCCGAGTTTTCTTTGAAACTCTATCCCTACACTAACGCCTTTTGCCGCACACAAAAATGCGTCCTTCTGGCAGATCACTTTTCCCCCCAATCGCGACAGATCCAACGTAACAATTTTTCCTGCGTAAGGTGAGGCGAAATACACTTTCTTCTTGCCCGCGCCTACATTGGTAAACGCGGTCATAAACAGACTTTCACCGACCAGTAGCCGTTTGCCTGCGGACATTAATTTGCCCAATATACCGCCACCACCACTGTTGCTGCCATCGCCGAAAATGGTTTCCATTTGTATGCCATCGTCCATCATCATGAAGGCGCCGCTTTCTGCAATGGCCGTTTCGCCGGGGTCTAATTCGATCTCAACACATTGCATTTCTTCGCCGAATATCCTGTAGTCAATCTGGTGTGCGGTTTGCCCGTACGCATTCATAGCTTGTAATTTTTGTTCTAAGATAATGTTTCAACTCACTCACAATAGGGCCTACACCTTAAGGTTTTAATAAAATGGATCACCGGCCGCCGGCACACCGGTTATCAGCCTCTATTATTTGCATAGGATTTGTATCAGTTAGCTGTATGAGCCTTAATGCCGGTATCCTAAAGAGGTTGAACAGGAAGTTTGAATCTTCCACTTCCATCCAGTTCCGTTATCGCCGTCTTGATGTGGTGGTGCAGTCCGACGAAGAAGGTAATGCCATCCGCGCTTTCATTGGCAAAGCAAATGATGAGGCCATTGTGAAAGGCGACCGCTGTAGAGTGTACTAAAAAAAGACGACAATGGTAATCTCATCAAAGACCATTGGGAAAGAAAAGGCAAAGCTTCGTGATACTGTTCAAAAAGATTTCCTATCTTAAAATAGTAATCTCCCCTTTACAAAACTGCTGCGTACTCTTCTCTTTTTTATTAACTAAAACCAACGACATGTCAAACGCACTTAGCACCCCTCTGCGTGAGAATGAGCGCATTAAACTCATCGACTCTATCCGCGGTCTTGCTCTTTTAGGCATTTTGCTGATGAACATTATGGCCCAGGCTCAGTCCTACGTCTTCTACGACAAGATGGACCCAAGGCAATCAATGACTGGTCTGAACTTCTTTGCCTGGGCAGGAGAAATGATGTTCTTCGAAGGCACCATGCGCGGATTGTTTTCCATCCTCTTTGGTGCCGGCACCATCTTATTGCTTACCCGGTTGATCAAATCAAAGAGCGGCCTCGAGCCGGCCGATATTTTCTACCGGCGTCTGCTTTGGCTCTTGGTCTTTGGTCTGCTGAATGCATTTGTTTTCCTTTGGCCCGGCGATATACTTTATCCCTATGCCCTCTGTGGCTTGCTGTTATTTCCATTTAGAAACCTGTCTCCGAAGAACTTACTTTGGATAGCTTTTTTCGTCCTCGCCATTGCTACCTACAGGCAAAACAGTGACCTCTATCATGACAAGGGAATCATCGCAAAAGGAGAAGCGGTTGCAGTGCTGGATGCTAAAAAGCAACCATTGACTGATCAACAAAAAGAAGACCTGGCTGCATACAAAGGTCTGAAGGATAAAGCCTCTGCTTCCGGTATACTCAAAGAAGCGCAAAAGGACGAGAAGAAGATTAAGGGCCAAAGTTATCTTTCCATATTCCGTTATTTCACCGATACCAATATGACTCTGGAAGGTGATAATTTTTATCGCGGCGGCATTTGGGACATACTCCTTTTCTTTTTCATCGGTATGGCTTTGTACAAATCCGGTTTCCTTGAGGGCAAGAAGTCAAACGCTTTGTACGCAACAATCGCTGTAGTCGGCATCGGTATTGGTTTGTGGCTCAACTTTACAAATAAGCAAATGGCCTACAATCTAAAATTTGATATGTTCGAAATGCGGAAGCAAATGTCATTTAGAACCTATGAGATACGGCGCGTGTTTCAAACCATGGGTTATCTGAGTGTCCTGGTACTTGCCTATAAAGCAATTCCCCTTCGGAAGATAATGGATCTATTTGCGCCGGTTGGTCAAATGGCATTCACTAACTACCTGACCCAATCCATCTACACCTCCATTATCTTCTAC
>DATDNL010000380.1:0-2791 GCA_036518315.1 Flavisolibacter sp.
AAGAGGCTCAAGGAGCTTTTTGCGCAGCGATTGAACCTGACGCCAAGCGAAGTAGAAGTGGCTTCGTTTAGCGAGGAGTTTATAAAGAATGCGATCCATTTTGTTGAAGAAAACATAGAGAAAGAAGAGTTTTCGATCGACGATCTAGCAAATAAGTTGAATATGAGTCGCTCCACATTCTATCGTAAGCTGAAAGCATTGACGGGAATGTCAGGTAATGATTTCATCCGGACCATCAAACTGCAAAGAAGTGCACAGTTACTAAAGAGTGGTGAATACACGGTAAGCATGGCTGCTTTCAGTGCTGGTTTCAATGACTTGAAGCATTTCAGGAAGAGCTTTCAAAAGCAATTTGGTATTACACCTTCTGAATACATGAAAAAGAAAGAAGCGAATCCGAACTGATGAAAAAGCGTGCGGTAGCTAAAAACGCTCAATTGACCGGCTGCTACCTCATTTTTGAACCATAAGCCCCTGTACTGTTGCCTAACAAAAATGCAATATTGAACTGCAATAAAAGTGGTTTTAATACAGCATTCAAAAAATTGATTTCATCCAAAACTTACGTCATGAGTTTGAATCTATCTCAAACAAGGCTGCGTGGTTATGTACTCCTCGCTTGCACATTGCTGTTCGTTCAATTGGCAAGACCGCAATCAGGTCCTGGTCAGAACGTCCTGGTGAAGGGGAAAGTAACTTCTTCTAAAGATGGTGCGCCGCTGCCAGGGGTGTCCGTTGAGGATACCAAAAACCCGAACAATGGAGTAGTCACCGATGAAAATGGCATGTATCAAATAAGGGTTAGCGCCATTGCTAAAACTTTAAAATTTAGCTACGTCGGTTTTATAACTTCTGAAGTTACCATTTCTGGTAAGAGCCTGGTTAATGTCACCCTGATACCCGGTGTCTCAACAATGGACCAGGTAGTCGTGGTAGGATATGGCGTTCAAAAAAAGGTGAACCAAACAGGTTCAACCGAAACTGTTCGGTTTGACGATGCCGTTAATCAAGCTGTAACCAATACGGGCCAGTTAATGTATGGTAAGTTTTCAGGGGTACAGATAACACAGTCTAGCGGTCTTCCCGGTGCCGACGCCTCTTCGATTGTCATTCGAGGTGTAGGTACGTTTGGTTCTACTAACCCCCTGGTAGTAATTGATAATATCCAATATGACGGGTTAGAAGCCTTCAACAATCTTGCTCCATCTGACATTGAAACTATTTCTGTATTAAAAGATGCGTCTGCCAGTTCTATCTACGGGGCAAGAGGCGCAAATGGCGTCATTGTCGTTACAACTAAAAAAGGAAGAAAGGGTTCAATGAAGGTCGTTTATAACGGTTACGTAGGACTTCAGTCTGTAACGGTAGTCCCTCACTACCTGGATGCGGTCAATTATGCGCGTTTGAAGAATGAGCACGATATAAATGCTAATGGCGCCAATGCGCCAATCCGGTATTCCGATGCCGATATTCAAGCTATTGCAGACGGCTCTAAGCCGGATCAATATTCAAATACAAATTGGGCGAAGGAAATCCTTAGAACGGCACCGATACAAAACCATTACCTCGCTTTTTCCGGGGGTAGTGATAAAACTACGTACCGCATCTCTCTTGGATATTTAAACCAGGATGCGGTTGTAAGGGGGAAGTTCAAGACGAACAGGTATAACTTCGGGCTTAACCTAAGTTCACAGGTTAAAGACTGGCTAAACATTTCCAATATCACAAACACCTATTGGACCAGGTTCACAGGACCGGCTGGTGGTGCCGACGCTATCACGGGGGAAACCGGTATCATTAACCAGTTCCAACGCTCTACTCCGACTGTTCCGGCATATTATTCCAATGGGAATTACGGAATTGTAGATGGTTCTTATCAGAATGTGAATTTCAGTTTTCCAGTTACCAATGCATTGCGAACCGGAACTTTAGGCGATTATCACGATGATAATGTCAATATCGCCGAAAGGTTGGGACTTAAAGTAGATTTCACCAAGTTCTTGTCTTTCGAAACGAGTGGTAGTGCGAATCTAAGTTTTGGCAATACATCCAATTTTGTTCCCACTTATTCATCCTACGATTGGGCCGGCAATTTGGTTGCACAAAACCAGTCGAACACGCTGACTAAGCAGACAAGTTTTAACTACAGGTTACTGAATGAAAATATCCTCCGTTATTCAAAGAAATTCAGGAGGGATCATGATTTGTCAATTTTATTGGGACACTCTTTAATTTATAATAAATCAAGTGGGTTCTCAGGACAGGTATCAGGCTTCCCTTCTAATTCGGTACAGGAATTTGATGGTGGCGGGGTTGTTAATCCTAATGTTTCCGGAAGCGCTTACGAAGTTGCTCTGCAATCATTTTTCACAAGGGTAAATTATGTACTTAAAGGAAAGTATCTCTTCGAGGCGAACCTTAGGAGAGATGGTTCCTCCCGATTCGGTCCTACTAACAGATACGCGAATTTCCCTTCCGCTTCTGCAGGTTGGCGCATAAGCCAGGAGGATTTCTTTAATAACATAAAATGGATTTCCGATTTAAAGATTCGCGGAAGTTGGGGTATCACGGGGAATGACAATATCGGGAATTACATCTTTGAACAAACCTATAACACCAACCTCGATTACCTTTTAGGTAATGACGTCGTCGTAGGCGCAGTGGCGGTTACCAGCCTGGCCAATCCCACCATTACGTGGGAAACAATTAAACAGTATGATCTCGGCCTGGACGGGTCTCTTTTTAATAACCGTCTTAGCATTACTGCCGACTATTTTAAGAGAAACAGCTA
>DATDNL010000381.1:0-2665 GCA_036518315.1 Flavisolibacter sp.
AAGGTTCCATTTCACTTCAACGCATCAACTGTTCAATCCAAAGGCATCTATGATTGTAGTCTCCAAGTAGTTGAAAACAATAAACTAATTGATGAAAAAAAGATATCTCTTACAGCAGTCAATCCCACCGATAAATACAGTTCTACTTTCGTAAGCAACGTCGACGGCAGCTTGCAATACTATGCCGTCACACCTCAAACACCTGCTCCAAAGGCCGGATCGGCATTGTTCCTTTCTGTACACGGCGCTGGAGTGGAAGCCATCGGCCAGGCCAAGGCCTATCAATCAAAAGACTGGGGCACACTTGTGGCTGCGACAAACAGGCGTCCGCGGGGATTCAATTGGGAAGACTGGGGCAGATTGGATGCCCTTGAAGTATTATCTATCGCAAAAGAAAAATTCAAACCGGATCCGCAAAGGATCTATTTGACCGGTCACTCAATGGGAGGCCATGGCACCTGGTTTCTTGGAGCAACCTATCCCGACAAATGGGCCGCTATCGGCGCTTGCTCCGGGTACCCCACTCTCAAAGGCTATGGTTCTGCAGATGGATTGATTCCTTCCAGCAGCAATTCTCCTGTCGAACAGATGCTACTTCGTTCGGGTAACCAAAGCGATGTTATTAAGCTTGTCAATAATTATAAACCGCTGGGAGTCTATATTCTTCATGGCGACGCGGACAAGGTGGTTTCTGTAAACTATGCGCGCCAGATGAAAAAACTGCTGGCAGAGTTTCACTCCGATTTCAGCTATTATGAATATCCCAACGGTGAACACTGGTTCGGTGACCAGAGTGTGGACTGGAAACCCCTGTTCGACTTTTTCAAATGGCATAGCTTAGCTCCCGATAGTTCAATCAATGAGATTGATTTTATTACATCCAACCCCGGAATCTCCGACAAATACCATTGGGCTTCCGTGCAGCAGCAATTGCACCCTTTGCAATACAGCCGGATGCAGTTGAAGAGAGACCGCACTGCCAGGACCATTACCGGTTCCACCGAGAATATTCGTTTGCTGAAATTCGAGTTGGACGATTTTAAAATGGGAGATACGCTGAATATTACAGTTGACGGTTCAAAAATCTCCTACAAGGTCAACAGCATTCCCGAAGTATTTCTTCTCAGAAATAATAACACCTGGACTATTGCGCAGCGACCAGGCTTAAATGAGAAAGGCCCTCATCGGTATGGCACTTTTAAAGATGCATTCAACAATAGAATGGTGTTTGTTTATGGTACAAAGGGAACAAAGGCCGAGAATGAGTGGAGTCTGAACAAGGCAAGATATGATGCGGAAACCTGGTACTACCGCGGTAATGGCGCCGTTGACATAATTGCTGACAAAGATTTTTCAATTGAAAAATATAAAGACAGGGGAGTGATCCTCTTCGGAAATAAAACAACCAATGCCGCCTGGAAGACATTGTTAGCCGATTGCCCCATACAGGTGGAAAGAAACAAGATAGCGGTGGGCGACAAGACCTGGCAGGGTGATGATATCGGCACCTACTTTGTCTGGCCACTGTATAATTCAACGATTGCGTCTGTCGCGGTTATTACAGGAACCGGGATTAAAGGAATGCAGGCTGCCAATGCTAACCAGTACTTTGCAGGAGCCAGTGGTTTTCCTGACTTTATGATATTTAGAATGAACATGCTGGTGTCCGGGACCAGTGAAATAAAAATGGCCGGTTTCTTTGACAATGACTGGAAGTTGTCGGGGGAAGAATCTGTTCAAAATAATTAAGAAACACATACTCAATTCTATGAAGAGTTTTATTTTATTGCCAGCTATCCTAATCGTCTTGTTTGCTATTCCGTTTAACGGGAACTCACAACACCAGGAATATTATCCCGACCCCGATACAGCCATCCAAAACAGGCTCGAACAGTGGAAGGATCTGAAGTTTGGATTGCTCATGCATTGGGGAAGTTACAGTCAGTGGGGAATTGTTGAAAGCTGGAGTATTTGTCCCGAAGATTTAAGTTGGGCAACAGGCGGCAGGAAAAAAGGGGTGGCTGATTCATATGCAGAATATGTCAAGAAATATGAAGCACTAAAGACGACTTTCAATCCCACGAAATTCAACCCCGAAAAATGGGCTACTGCTGCCAAAGAAGCGGGGATGAGATATGTCGTTTTTACAACCAAGCATCATGACGGCTTTTGCATGTTCGACAGTAAGTACACTGATTATAAGATCACTGATAAGGCCTGTCCTTTCTCATCCAATCCAAGGAGCAATGTGACGAAAGAAATCTTCAACGCCTTCCGGAAGGAGAATTTTTGGATTGGCGCTTACTTCTCAAAACCTGACTGGCACAGCGATTATTATTGGTGGAAACAATTTCCTCCATCAGATCGGAACGCCAATTATTCAATTCAGAAACACCCCGACCAGTGGAAGAAATTTGTTGATTATACGCACAACCAGATCAATGAACTGGTAAGCGATTATGGCAAACTCGATATACTTTGGCTGGACGGGGGATGGGTTCGCAAAAAGACCGATGAAGAAGTTAAGGAGTCATTATTAGATGTATCAGAAGGGAGCCGTTGGGCGAGGAATCCGCAAAGCCAGGATATCGATATGCCCCGATTGGTAAAAGAAGTCAGAGCCAAGCAACCAAAACTGATTGTAGTCGACAGGGCAGTTCCGGGC
>DATDNL010000382.1:0-7622 GCA_036518315.1 Flavisolibacter sp.
TCAAATCTCAAATTTCAAATTCTTAAACATTCATAAAATGAAGACAATTACAATCGAAGGACAACTGAGGACCGAACATGGCAAGTCAGCCACCCGCCAGCTTCGCTCTCAGGAACTCGTGCCTGGTGTAATTTACGGGGGTGCACAGGAGATCAACTTCGCTGCTCCTGCAAAAGCCTTTAAAGGTTTAGTATATACACCAAACTTCCAGTTGGCTGATGTAACAGTTGATGGCAAAACTTACCGCTGCATTCTTAAAGATCTGCAGTTCGATAAGGTAAGCGATGAACTTATTCACATTGACCTCCTGGAGTTAGTAGAAGACAAAAAGGTTATCGCTACCATTCCTTTAAAATTCACCGGCGTTGCCGTTGGGGTAAAAGAAGGTGGTCGCCTGATCCTTAAAATGAAGTCGTTAAAAGTAAAAACCTACCCACGCTATTTGAAAGAACAAATAGAGGTGCCGGTTGACGATCTTCAAATCGGTGGAAACATTAGGGTGGAAGATGTACAGGTGGAAAACTATGAGATCCTGAACTCCCCTCGTATTCCCATCGCTTCCGTTGTTACCACACGCCAGTTGCGCCAGGAAGAATCTACTGCTGCTCCTGCTGCGGGTGCCGCTCCGGCCGCTGCTGCTCCTGCCAAAGCCGCCGCTCCTGCAAAGGCTGCCGCTCCTGCCGCGAAGAAGTAAACCGGAATCGCTTACAACTAAAAAACTTGAAGGATTGTTTCGAAAGAAGCAATCCTTTTCTTTATCACCATGGTCTCGCAACCCCTTGATCTTCTCCGTAAGCCTCTTCCTCATTATTCATTACTCATCACTCATCACTCACCACTCACCATTCACCATTCACCATTCACAATTCACCTCCTCGCTATATTTGCAGCCATGAAATTTTTGATAGCAGGCTTAGGTAACGTGGGTAACGAGTATGCACACACACGCCACAACATCGGCTTCGACGTTGTGATGGCATTTGCTGCAAAGCACGGAGGGCAATTCAAAACCGACCGTTTGGCCTACACGGCAGAAATAAGGTGGAAGGGTAGAATCTTTATATGTGTTTGCCCAACCACTTATATGAATCTGAGCGGCAAGGCTGTTAAGTATTGGATGGACAAGGAGAAAATAGGTGTCGAGAACCTCCTGGTCGTGTTTGACGATATCGCTATCCCTTTAAACAAGATTCGTTTACGGCCCGGCGGTAGTGATGCAGGCCATAATGGCCTGAAAAGCATACAGGAAGCGCTAGGTACCAGTGACTACCCAAAATTGAGGTTTGGCATTGGCAACAATTTCCCTAAGGGAATGCAGTCAACCTTTGTCTTAAGTAAATGGTTAAAGGAAGAAGAACCGGTGGTGAAAAAGAAAATAGATCTTTGTGTTGAAGTAATCGAGACCTTTGCCACTGCCGGCATTAACACAGCCATGAATAATTTCAACAATGTGGAAACTACGTTATGACAAATAGGAGTTATTATTTACATTAGCGTACCAACGCTTCCACAATTTCCTGTAAAATCCCTGTCTCTTGCAAAAACCATGAATAAATGGGATAAACAACCCTGTGTGTAAGAATCCCTGTTATTTGAATTTATAAACCAACTTTCTTTATGAAGATTTTTTGCGTAGGCCGAAACTATTCTGATCATGCCGCAGAGCTCGGAAATGATGTACCTGATGAACCAGTGATTTTCATGAAGCCAAAGAGTGCATTGCTTCAACCGCATACTCCATTCTATTACCCTGAGTTTACTAACGAACTGCACTATGAATGTGAGTTAGTATTGCGCATATCCAAGAACGGTAAATACATCCAGGACAAGTTTGCTAACAAGTATTACGACGCCGTTACCACGGGAATCGATTTTACAGCGCGTGATATTCAAAACGAGCTGAAAGCAAAAGGATTACCCTGGGAAAAAGCAAAAGCCTGGGATAACTCTGCAGTAATTGGTAAATGGATACCTCTCACAAACGTCAAGGACAAGAAAGACATCAACTTCGGGTTCAAGAAGAACGGCGAAGTGGTTCAACAGGGCAATTCCAAAGACATGATCTTCGACTTTGACTACATTGTTTCTTATATCTCTAACTTCTTTTCAATAAACATTGGTGACCTCGTATTTACCGGAACACCCAAAGGTGTTGGTGAAATTGTAGTAGGCGACGAGGTGGAGGCCTATATTGACAATGAAACGCTGCTAACACTGGACGTTAAATAAAAACCATTCTATGGTAAATAAAAAAGTCCCGCATCAGTGGGATTTTTTTATGCTAATGGGGGTTTTGACGATTGAGAAGCTACCGCCCGACATACTGTAGAACATGTAATCTGCCTCCAAGGCTCAACAACCAATAATCAGTAATTAATAATCAATAATCCGGAATAAGAAAGTTTCTCGCACCTAAGTTCTCCCCTTTAGGGAGACACGGGGTATATTTGTTTGCTTGCTAGAACTATGGATAGAAATCTTTTACTGCACACCTATCGCCTTATGTATACTGCCAAGGTTATGGCAGAGACTTATGAAGCTAATAGGCAGATTACGAAATACGTTCATTCAACATCCAGGGGACACGAAGCGATACAACTGGCAACAGCATTCAACTTGCAGCCACAGGACTGGGTCAGCCCTTACTATCGTGATGAGAGTTTATTGCTCGGACTGGGGTGGACTCCTTATGAGTTGATGCTGCAGTTGCTTACCAGGGCAGACGATCCTTTTTCCGGTGGAAGAAGTTATTATTCTCACCCTAATTCCAGTGCAGAAGACAAACCTAAGATCATACATCAAAGCAGTGCTACGGGCATGCAAGTCATACCAACCACCGGCATTGCCCAGGGTATTCAATACCTGGAAGGCCTCGGGTCAGAGAATTTTGCTACTACGCAATCCTCAACTGATGAGGAGACCGAACTTAAATCAGGATCTCCAATAAGCGAGGTCATTGCTGCGGGTGGCTCTTCCCACCGCGAAGAGTCGGAGATGGGCCGGCCTATAGTCCTTTGTTCTCTCGGCGACGCCAGTGTAACCGAGGGCGAAGTAAGTGAGGCGTTCCAGTTCGCCGTATTGAAGCAATTGCCGATCATTTACCTCGTGCAGGATAACGATTGGGGTATTAGCGTGACCGCCGAAGAAGGTAGAGCAATGAATGCCTACCGCTACGCCAAAGGCTTCAAAGGAATGAAAAGAGTGAAAGTCGACGGGACTGATTTTTTCGAGAGCTATAAGACCATGCACAAGGTGGTTGAAAAGTCCGTAAAAAACGGCAACCCTACTTGGTGCATGCAAAAGTCAGTTTGCTTAATCATCATACTAGTGGCGTCCGAAAGGAGTTCTACAGGAGCGAGGAAGACCTTGCCTTGCACGCAGAGAATGATCCGCTCCCAAAATTCAGAAATGCCATTGTTGGCGATTTTGGTGAAGACTACTTGGTTCAAATAGAAGAAGAGGTGGCCCTGCAAATAAAAGAATCATTTGAAAAGGCAGTAGCAGCTCCCGGGCCTTCCACAGCATCAGTTGAGGAACATGTATTTGCTCCTACTCCAATAAATGAAGAAATCGGCGAGAGAACTCCGGAAGGAAATGATAAAGTGATAATGGTGGATGCCGCCCTCTATGCAATACGCGAACTCATGGAAGAAGATGAACGTTGTTTGCTCTACGGCCAGGATGTAGGCAAACGATTAGGAGGTGTTTTTCGGGAAGCAGCAACACTCGGCGAACAGTTTGGTGAGAACAGGGTTTTTAATACAGCCATACAGGAAGCATATATCATCGGTTCTACTGTCGGTATGACTGCAGTTGGATTGAAGCCGATAGTCGAAGTGCAGTTTGCTGATTATATCTATCCCGGCTTCAATCAATTGGTTTCGGAAATCTCCAAGTCATGCTACCTATCCTGCGGCAGGTTCCCGGTTTCGACGATTATCCGTGTTCCTGTCGGCGCCTACGGCGGTGGCGGACCTTATCATAGCGGGAGTGTCGAAACGACTTTGCTAAGTGTCAAAGGAATCAAAATAGCCTACCCGAGCAACGCTGCTGACATGAAAGGCTTAATGAAAGCAGCCTACTACGATCCCAACCCCGTAATAATGCTTGAACACAAAGGACTCTACTGGAGCAAGGTACCGGGTACAGAGGAAGCAAAAACCATTGAGCCTTCGAGGGATTACATACTGCCATTTGGAATTGGAAATGTAGTGCTCTCTGCAGATGACGAATCCATTGACAACGGCGAGAGCGTCTGCGTCATCACCTACGGCATGGGAGTTTATTGGGCAAAGACGGCGGCCAAGAGTTTACCCGGGCAGGTTGAGATCGTCGATCTGAGAACATTGTATCCACTTGATGAACACCTTGTGTACTCCACCGTGAAAAAACACGGTAAATGTTTAGTCCTCACAGAAGAACAGCAGAACAATTCATTCGCAGAGGCTTTAGCAGGAAGAATATCGAAAGAGTGTTTTCAATACCTTGACTGCCCGGTGGAAGTCCTGGGGGCACTGAACCTGCCCGCCGTACCCTTGAACACGGAGCTCGAGGCAGCTATGTTGCCGGATGCCGGCAAAGTACTGCAGAAGCTGCAGTTACTATTGAGATATTGAGGATCTCAAACCACTATTGAACTTCGTCCCTTGGTTTAGCAGATTAGAGTTCAGGATATACAATCACGAAACTTCATTCGCCTCAAACCTCTTGTCGGGTATAAACCACATCAGCGTTACGAGAAAATACAAACCGAGTCCGACGTATGGCTCAATGAAAGAAAGGCCAACCCCAATAGCATAAATAACCACTGAAAGCTTTCCCTTGGTGTCGCTACCCAACGCTTTCGCAAACTCCGAATTCCCGCCATGCAGATCAGTAAGACAGTGCGCCAGGAAATAATACGCCATACCGGCCATAAATGAAATAACTCCATAGAGTGCGACAGGTCGTGTGTCGAAGTTGTTCTCACCCATCCAACCGGTGACGAATGGAAACAGGGAAAGCCAGAACAACAAATGGACATTCATCCATAAAACAGTTCCGCTGATCTTGTGCGCCGCGTGCAACATGTGGTGATGATTGTTCCAGTAGATGGCTACGTTCACAAAACTCAAAAGGTAACTGATGAAGACAGGCAGAATAGGCTTCAGGTCAGTCCACTGTGAACCGTGCGGCACTTTCATTTCCAACACCATGATGGTGATGATGATGGCAATAACGCCATCGCTAAAAGCTTCCATTCGTCCTTTGGTCATAAGCAGGGTTGTACACCAAATTTATTTCTACTTGTTGAACATTTTAAATTTTATCTGGAGCTATTGTTACTACTATCGAGTCAAGTTAGATTTACCGGAAATTTATATATATCGATAGCACCGGCATGGCGGTAACAATCGAGTCCAGGCAAAGGGAGTGGATGCAGGCATGGATGGATAAAGATGAAGCTAACTTCAACGATATCCTGGCAGATGACTTTTTATTGAGCAGTGCCCGCGTAGTTTGGATGAAAAAGAGCCAATGGATAGAGGGCGCCATCGGGCCTTTTACTTGCGCTGATTTTAATGGAAAGAAATAAAAGTGCGGGTGTATGAAAGCGTTACTGTAGTCAATGCGATCACTTCACAAACGGCGAGTGTTGGAGAAGATGATTGGAGTGGAGAGTTTATGGTAACCGATCGTGGGTGAACAAGAATGGCAAATGGCGAGTGGTGGAAAGACACGGCATCGGGCCATTAAGTTAAGGAGTGCTCAAAGCAGCACCACATTCGGAAAGAGCTGCATATCCTTTACCTCCGCTTCAGTGACGTCTTCTTGAACATACTTCATCTTAATCACTTTGCAGTTGTTATTCGCTGCACGCAACAATACTCCACAAAGGAGAAGGATAGTTAGAAAGAGAAGAATTAATGAAAGTTTCATAACGGGAAGTTTAACTGCCTTGCTTTATATTCAAGGCATAATAAAAAAAATAGTTTTCAGCCTCCCTGGCGTACAATTGCGGTGCACCAGTCTTCGTTTCACTGGGTCTTCCGTCAATGTCGACGAGTCTGCAATTCTTGCAGTTGGGACAAGAAGGCGAATCACATTTTTCCTGCTCTCGCTCTTGTTTGGATAAAATCGGTTTCATCTAACAAACCTAATCTCCCGTAAATGCGATGTCAATGTGATCGTGTATGAGTTGGAAAAAATGAAGCCTCAACTGCACGGTCATTTTAGCGCCTTCACTTCATGAACGAAAAACAACAATTGATACCGCTTTGGATTGGACAACCGGTACACGCGGTTCTATTTTCGTTGCACAAAAGCATTCACCCTTAACCATTCCAAAACCATGAGCAATATTCTCAGCGCGATAGAACCAGGTACCAAAGTCCTCTTCGCCAATTTTCCTGCCGATGGACACTTCAATCCATTAACCGGCCTGGCGGTTCATCTAAAGAACCTCGGTTGCGATGTTCGCTGGTACACGGCGAAGAAGTATGAGGACAAGATCAATCGATTGGGCATACCCTTCTATGGCTTGAAAAGAGCCCTCGACATTAGTGCCAGCAGCAATCCTGATGAAATATTTCCGGATAGAAAGAAGAAAAAAGGTCAAATTGCCAAACTTAAGTTCGACATGATCAATGCCTTCATTCTCAGGTCGCCCGAATACTATGAGGACATCAAAGAGATCTATGAAGACTTTCCATTCGAGCTGATGATCGCCGACATCACCTTTGGTGGCATTCCCTTCGTAAAAGAAAAGATGAATATACCGGTCATTGCCATGAGTATCGTTCCCTTACCGGAAACGTCAAAAGATCTCCCACCGTCCGGGCTCGGCCTTACACCCAACTATTCCTTCTTCGGAAAGCTCAAACAATCGGCACTTCGATTTATTGCTGATACCGCGCTGTTTGCCAAACCGACCAAAGTGATGCGCAGGGTTCTGGGAGAATATGGAATTGACGCAGGTAAAGCAAACGTGTTCGACATTCTTATTCAAAAATCAACAATCGTTTTGCAAAGTGGAACACCCGGTTTCGAATACAAGCGAACTGATATGAGCGATCATGTCTTCTTTGCGGGGCCACTGTTGCCCTACACTAAAAAGAAACAGGCTTCAACCTGGTACAATGAAAAACTCAGGCAATACGACAAGGTGATACTGGTAACCCAGGGTACCGTCGAAAACAATGTGGAGAAACTTATCATCCCAACATTGGAAGCCTTTCAAAATTCAGATTGCCTGGTAGTAGTCACAACCGGCGGCTCAGGCACGGAGGAATTGAGAAAGAAATATTCCGGCGCTAACATCATCATTGAAGACTTCATTCCTTTTGACGATATTATGCCTTATGCCGACGTCTATATAACCAATGGCGGATATGGAGGCGTTTTGCTTTCCATCCAGAACCAGTTGCCCATGGTGGTGGCCGGTGTACACGAAGGAAAGAATGAGATCAACGCGAGAGTAGGATACTTTCAGTTAGGAATCAACCTGCGAACCGAGAAGCCATCCGTTTTGCAGTTGAGGAAAGCCGTAGAAGAAGTTCTTTCAAACGAGGTTTACTCTAAGAATGTAAAGCGCTTAAGCGACGAGTTTAGGCAGTATGATCCAAACGCCATACTGGTTCGCC
>DATDNL010000383.1:0-3449 GCA_036518315.1 Flavisolibacter sp.
TGAATACCGGGGACATTGGCACAAGGCTCTGAGTAGTCTTTGACAGGGCTTTGAGTAGGCTTTACCATGGCTTTGCTATGACTATGCTAGTTTGAATTCGTGGCAAATGCACGGAAGATGAATGGCAAATGAGAGGAAGAAGGAATAGTTGGGGTTTGGGGTTTGGAGTTGTGGCCGTTTATAGGTATTGGGATTCTTTTTTAAACCGGCACCAGAGAACACGGATTGGACGGATTAAATGGATCAACACGGATTTATGAAAAGTAAACAGTGCAGATCCTTCAGATCCGTGTCATCCGTGTTCTAATGTTATAGCAAAGTCCCTCCATCGGAGGGATGAGGGAAGCCCTACTTCTTCTTCGTCTCGGCGGACAAGTATTTCTCCAGTGCTGCGACCATCGATGGTGCCTGCGTCTCGGGGGCCTTGATCGTCAGCTTAAGTCCAGCTTCTTCGACGGCCTTGGAGGTATTGCTTCCGAAGGCGCCTATGACGGTCCCGTTTTGCTTGAAATTGGGCACGTTGTCAAATAAGCTCCTGACACCACTGGGTGTAAAGAAGCAAATGACATCGTAGTCGTTCTTCAAAATGTCTTTTACGTCATTGCTGGCGGTACGGTACATGAACGCGAGGGAGAAATCGCAATGGTTAGCCTTCAGCCAACCGGTTATTTCGCTATCCTGTTGGTTCTCAGAGCACACATACAAGAACTTCTCGTTGCTCTTGTGTTTATTGATCACATCAAATAAGCTCTTATTACTGCCATCTGCCCCATAAAATACTTTACGCTTGCGGTAGAGGATAAACTTCTGGAGATAAAGCGCAACCGCCTCGGTAATGCAGAAATATTTGGTGTCCTGCGACACGCTTACCTTCATTTCTTCACACACCCTGAAGAAGTGATCGATAGCATTGCGGCTCGTGAAGACGACAGCGCTATGATTCTGAATATCAATCTTTTGTTTGCGGAATTCTTTGGCGGGGATGGGTTCTAGCCTTATGAAGGGACAGAAGTCCAGTTGTACATCAAACTTTCGGCTTAGCTCAAAGTACGGCGATTTGTCGCTCTCGGGCCTGGGTTGCGTAATCAGGACCCTTTTTTTATTTGTGACCGGCGTACCGGCTTTCCCCCCGTTTTTTACCATATGGTGTGGTTCGGCTAACGTTGCGCAAAATTAATACGTTTCGCCCAGAAAACTAAACAACAGTTTGTTAATCAGCAGCAGCGGTATTATTTCAAATGCTATTAAATACAATAGGAAGTGCAAAAAGCCTATCCGTATTTGCCTCCTGATAGAAACATAGGACAGGAAAAAACGGTAAACCAGGAGTGCACAAACCACCATAATACTCAGGCTCATGGCCGCTTCGTTCACTACGCCGTACGTAAATGCAAGCATGACAAGAAACGGTAACAAAGCAATCCCGATAATCTTGTTCGTCGCAAACACAATAAAAATGTAAGCATCAGTTGAGTCAGAAACCTGGAAGATCCAACCTATAAACTTCAACGTCACAAACTTCACGAGGTAAATGGCAACCAGGCCAAGCGCGCAATACAGGTAAAGCCACCAGAAATTGAAGTCAAGACCCAGCTTAAAATATTGGAGCAACAAGGCGGCGAACATGCCGATGCTCAAGACGAAGAATACGTTCATTAGTATCGATGGCAACGGGTGTTGTAGCAATTGCTCTTTTGCCTGCTTTTGATTGAGACCCGTCCGGAAATAGGTCTTCAAGAGATCACTTACATACCTCCCAAAACCGTTTTTAATTAAGGCAAAGAATATTAAAAGGGCAATGATGGAATAAAAAATCGCTTCCTTCCCCAACCATTTTTTAATGGTTATGGAATAGCGCATCGGATCGGTGAATTTGAAGAAGGGACTGATCGCTAACAGGGAAGTATCTCTTTGCGTTTTGAAAAGCGTGATCCCGGGTCTCATCACATTAGTAAGCGCAACCAGTGAATCGACCCTTCTTATCGAATCGGCAATGGCGAGGGAGTCGGCGGCAGTCAGTGTATCTCTCCGGATAATCCTCGGCTTCAGAATTCGCGGTTTCGCCACGACGGGAGCCTGAATGCTGGTGTCCGGAGCCGCGCTTGTCGAACTATCCTGTGAAAACACATCCAGGCCGCACAAGGTCAACAGTAGCAGGACTAAAGTTCTTCTCATTCTATGCAAAAATATTCTCCCTCGCGAAAGATTTAGAAATAACTCGCAAAACCGATATGAATTTTAAACTCGCGGAAATTAAACTGCGTGTCATCCCTTTTCCCTAATGCACCGGCCAGGTTTATGATCCCCGCCTTCGTCTCAAGGCTCAGGCCTACACCCGTTCCCAAATACGAGTGGTTTTGTTTCTCTTCCAGAATATGTTTTCCCACTCCAGCATCCGTAAAAACAAAGAAGAAAGAATTTAAAGCGATACGGTACCGGTATTCAACAGTACCCACGGCATATTGCGATACATACTGGCTTTCTTCATTAAATCCTCTCATCAACTTATAGCCACCGATCTGGAACAACTCATTCCTGAAATAGTTGGCGCTTTGGTAAATACCCGCATTCAACGCCAGCTTGATGGTGTTCTGCTTGCCAAGTGGAACGTAATGGGCTGCACTCGTGATAACTCTGAACTGGTAAGCCTTAAGCTTCACGGTATCATACAAATGATCGAAATTATAATCCGGCTCATTCGGATCTTTCAGATCGAGTATTTGCTGGTTCTTCCTGATCTTCTTAGTTCCCGCCGTGGTCGACAACACAAACTCGTTTCCTTTTGCAGGGTTCAAACGGTAATCAGTGTTGTTGAACTCATAGCCTACACCAAGGTTGGTGGAACTTACATCCGCTTCCTGTGGTAGCTGTTTGTTTTGAATGATCTGTTGCTCATTGACGGTACTTACAATAGTTTGCCTTCTCTGCAGGAACAGCCTTGCGGTTTTTCGTTCTTCCAGCCGATAGCTTGTGCCCAAGTCCATGTTAATATTCAGGTAGGCGCTGTCCTTCTTGTACATGTCGAACAAGAAGTTCACACCGAAATTCGAATGAAAGGCAAAGGGCTGATCGTACAGGATGTTTAATCGGGGAGATTGTTGCTGCAGTTGTTGCCAGATAAGCCCAATGGTTTCACCGTTGCTGAGTGCATTACGCAACAAGACGTTGGCATCGACCGTAAGTCGCAACTTTTGATTGCCCGAGGCATCGGTACTGGGTACAAAACCAATCAACGCATTCGCCTGGCTGTTCTTTCTTGCCTTCAGGTAAAGATTTAAGACAGACCCAGTTCCAAGATAATCGATCGTTGGGGTATGTTCCTGTTGCAGGTAGCTGAGTTGCGAAAGCCGTTTTGACACACGGTCAAGTTTGGTCTTGCTATAGATACTCCCGTTGGGAATATCAAGGTAGCGCTGCAGGAATTCGTTGCTCACCTTTGCATCGCCATA
>DATDNL010000384.1:0-10291 GCA_036518315.1 Flavisolibacter sp.
TGTCCGCCCCCAAAAACATGTCTTTAGCCATGGCAGAAAACTTTGGTCTTGACTAATTTACGACACACTCTGCGAAAACATGGTTGTAAAAGAAAAGTCTCTCCGACCTAAGTCTCCCCTTCAGGGGGACAGGGGGAATCAGAAGAAATTATCCAATGACTTGAGGCTTATTGGTTTCTCCCAGATGGTCAGTTTGGCGCCATCGAGTTCGGAAGGCATTGTAGGGCGGAAGGCGCTGATCAGGTGGAATTGAATCTCGGGATGCTCCTGATAGAGTTCCGGTAATTTATCCCAGCCCAATCCGTCGGGCAGGTTATAGTCAATAAACAAGTAATCGGGGACAATCTCGTTAAGGCGCGCCATACCATCATTGAGGGTATGGGCAATATATACCTCGTAATTCTTTCGCAGGAAATATGTCTTCATTAAAAGACAGAGGTCTACTTCGTCGTCAATGATCAATACCTTTTTACGAGCCATCATAATTCAGCAATAGATTACCTCTTTAATTATCATACCAAACTCATAAACCTATCTGACCGCCGTCAGCGTAAAATTAGGTATTGCAGGATATTTTCCTAGCGCGAAATCCATTTATTCCTACCTGAGACTGGCCCCGTTTGGTATGATTATTTTAAAAAATGCATCACAATTGCTCATTTTTAAATAGTATTTTATGACCACAAGAACCAAAGTTATCCTGGGACTGGTAGGTGCTGCCGCAGCCGGCGTTATTGTAGGACTTCTTGTTGCGCCCGAAAAAGGTTCTGACATGAGAAGAAAAGTTGGCGAAACCGCAACTGACTGGGCGGATCGTTTGACTGATCTTTTCAACAATGCCAAGGGCGAGGTTGACAACCTGAAGACAAGGGGAGCCGACATGGCAAAGAGTGCTGCTAACAAATTCGGCAGCGTACAAGAAAGCTACAGCTAGATCCCATCTCATTGCAGGCCTTCGGGCCTGCTTTATTTCTATCTTTAAAGAAAGTACAAGTCATGCCGGAAGAAGTAAAGGAACCGAAAGAAGATCTTAAGACGAAAGTCAACCGACTCAAGGGTCATGTTGGCGACTACGTAAATACCTTCACACAGATTGCGAAGGCAAAGGCCGTACGCGGTGCCTCGAATGCCACCGCAGGAATTGTGCTGGGCATTACTGCATTTTTCTTTGCTTTCTTTTGTCTCTTCTTTATTGGTTTTGGCCTTGGCTGGTGGCTGGGAACCTTGTTCAATAACATGGCAGCAGGCTTCTTTGCGGTGGCCGGTTTCTTTTTATTATTGATCGTGTTGATGTTTGCGCTGCGGAAGAAAGTGATTGTCCCGATGATACAAAAAATGATTATTGCCAAAGTATATGAGTAAGATCCGGACATATAAAGACCTGCTCGAGGAAGAGCAAAGACTTCAGCAGCTACTGAAAACGCAGGAGATTCTCATTCGTGAGGACCTGGTCAATATGAAAGAGAATCTTGAGCCGATAAAGAGGGTCTACGACCAGGTGCATAAGGTATTTACGAGGGACAACAGGGTACCTGTTTTCAATATTGGGTTGGAGGTTGGGATCGACATGTTATTGAGGAGGTTCTTGTTGGCCAGGGCAGGGTGGTTTGCCAAGACATTAGTTCCCTATATCGTGAAGAATTATGCCTCGCACATCATCAGCGAAGAAAAACGAAAATTGATTATTAAAAAAATTGAAGAGCTGTTCAATAAGATCCGGCCGAAGAAGGACAAGCAGGCTAATGGAGCTGCGTATAATTAAGACCCTCTGCTGTAGAACATATTCCCGTTAAAGTGCCGATTTGAGGAAAAACTTTCTTCAGAAACCGATTTCCAAAGCACTATTAAAAAGGTACAGTTTTTTGGTATTAGAATCAGAATCTGTTAAACAAGCATTTTATGTCAAATACAAAGCATTGGGGCGCTCCTCCAAAGACAAAAGATAAGGAAGAGCCTGATGCGAATGGGAGAGAAGCCGGAGATGACTCTTTGGTCAATTCTTCTCCAACCGACAGCCGCTCAGATGAAAAGGTGGTAGTGAACGAGCAGAGGTCAGACAAGATTGTTAACGCACCCTCTCAAACCTCTGCCAATACGAGCGAAGGAAATAGTTACGATGAAGAAATACTAGATTGATCGGGAATTAGGTGAGAGATTAACACAAGAACGGATTTAGAATTTAACCTCCTGGTGTTGGTGATGTGAATAGGTGGATGTGATGAATGAATGGCCGGGAGGTTTTTTAATTTTTTGTCATCGGAGGGTTAGGTTTAACTGTCCCGTATTGCGGGACAGTTTTTTTTGTTGGTAATTCTAAACTCAAAGACATAAAAAAAAGGTGCAGCCAGGCTGCACCTTAAAACATTTCATAATTAGGTTAGTCAACTCTTCTGAAGCCGCCTGCTATTAATGAGAGTACAAATAGCACTAAGAAAATAAAGAATAGAATTTTAGCGATAGATGCAGCACCTGCAGCTATACCACCGAATCCAAAAATGGCTGCTATAATAGCAATCACTAAGAAAATAATTGTCCAGCGTAACATAAGTTAAAGGTTTTGTTGTTTAATAAATTTTCATAGGTATAAATTAAAGAACCGTACCATAATGCTCTTTTTATTGGGGAAATTTCTTGAGACACTCGAGGTTCTTTTTTTGAGGAAAATGTTCTACTAAAGCATGGTGCAGGCAGGCTTTCTTTAAACGTTTTAAACTTAGATTTTTTTGGTATTATATTTTATTATCTAATATGGACCGGGTACGCTGTGCCCATAAGCTGATAGAATTTTACACCTTTTAAACTATTGCTTCCTATGCAAAAAGTGAATTTCTCAACAACAATCACTGCACCAAACACAAAATTGATCAGTGCGGGCAAGCCATCGATTCCCTTAACCACCAGGCAACCTTTTGTAGAAAGAAGAAACGCTGATCCATCATCAACGTATCCCAAAGGCGAACGGTATCCAATACCTTCTTTCTTTGAGTACCGGATCAAGGCGCGTGACTTCGATCCATTGTAAGAAGTTAGATCACCCTGAACCATGAATGGCGTCCCAATCGGGACGTTTTTTTGTTTTATAGGAGTTATGACGACTAATAAGCTTTGTGGATGTGTTACAATTAAAAATGTAGAGGTTGTTTCGATAAAAGGCGACAGTGCCTCAATTTGGGGAAAGGGTTCCTCAAATGCTGTTTGGAAGGGGTTAATATGTAAAACAACTAATTCCTGCTCCTCAAATCGTGCTCACTTTAAAGAATTGGTTTTCAACGTTCTTTAATCAAATTCTACAATTCTACATTTTTGGTGTCCTGCTTGTCATTATAAAGGATACGCCAAATCATTCATTCTTAATCCGCCAAAATCAGCACAATGATCAATCAAACTTTAGCTCAAAAGCAGCGACTGAAAATTTTGCCCCAACAGATCCAGTTGCTGAACTTTTTTCATCTGAACACGCTCGAGTTGGAACAACGTATCCAACAGGAAATTGAAGACAATCCTTTGCTGGAAGATCAGAAGAACGAGTTTGAAGCCACTGCAGACAAATTCAATAAGGATTCTGTGCAGGATTACCAGGATTGGGAGGAATATGGATATGACGACATTCCGGATTATAAGCTGGAATACAACAACTACTTACATGACGACAAAATGCCTGAGCGGCCTGTTGTGAACAGTTTCGATTACCGTAAGGCGTTGAAAGATCAGTATAAGCTGAATACAGACGACGAGAGAGAGATCGAACTGGCTGAGTTCATCATAGACTCACTCAACGAGTGTGGCCTTATGGAACAGGATGTGGAGGCACTGGCAGAAGATTTCTCTTTTAAACAGAACAAATGGGTGGAAGCTGAGGACATTCTAAAGGTCCTGATGAATATCCAGCAATTGGAACCGGTTGGTATTGGTGCAAGAAATATCCGCGAGTGCCTGCTGATTCAACTTCAAAGGATGAACACAAAGCGTCCCGACGTAAAGATGGCCATTAAGCTGTTGGAAGAACATTTTACTGATTTGCACAACAGGAATATGGACAAGATTAAGGTTCACCTGGGCATTGACGAAGAGGAATTGAAGATTGTCCTCAAGTTGATCGCCAGTCTGAAAATGAAGCCGGTGGTAGAGTTGCAAGATGGCGTAAGCATGAACCAGAATATTTTACCTGACTTTATTGTTACCCGCACGGGTGACACCATTGAAGTATGTTTATACAGGCAGCGTTCTGAAAGTCTCAGCATCAACTCCTCGTGGAAAGAGATGGCTCAGAACAATGCAAAAGTCACTACCGATAAATCGGCTGTACAATATATTAAGAACAAACTACAGTCGGCACAGTGGTTCATTCACGCGGTGCAGCAAAGAGAGTCGACGATGCTGAAAATCATGAAGGCCATCGTCCAAATGCAGTATGACTATTTTGTTACAGGTGATATCAACCAGTTAAAACCGATGATCCTGAAGAATATTGCTGAAATGGTTGGGGTAGATATTTCCACAGTATCGCGAATCACCTGTAACAAATATGCGGAAAGCCCATTCGGGTTATTATTACTTAAAGATCTTTTTACCGAAGGTATTGCCAACCAACAAGGCCAGGTAATAAGTAATAAGGTCATTCAATCTGCAATTGAAGAAGTCATTGAAAGCGAGGACAAGCATAATCCATATACTGATCAGCAACTTGTAAAGATTCTTTCGCAAAAAGGTTTTTCAGTAGCCAGGAGAACCGTAGCCAAGTATCGCGAGCAATTACAGATACCGGTATCCCACGTCAGAGGCTTGTGGGCATAAGTTTTTAATTTTGTTAGAGCACAACAATTTTACGAACCAATAAATAAACATTACAACCAGATGCAAACCATTTTAATTATTGATGATGATCGCGACATGTGCCTATTACTGAAACGCTTCCTTACCCGCCATGGCTACGAAGTACTGGAAGCTTACAATGGTAAAAAGGCATTGGAGCTTTTGGAATCCACCGAACCTTCTCTTGTTATGTGCGACTTCCGCCTCGAGGACATGGAAGGCAATGTTTTACTTGGGAAAATAAAAGAAAGATATCCGCACTTGCCCGTTATCATCATCACTGGTTATAGTGATATTAAGATCGCGGTCGAGGTGATGAAGATGGGTGCTTATGATTATATTACTAAGCCGCTGTTTCCTGATGAAATATTGGTAACGATAAAGAAAGCCTTAGAAGATGCCGACAGGGGCGAAAGTTCTCCTGCGATACACACGACTACTCCTGCTGCGGCTCCGGTTGCCGGGGTGGCAGAACAGCGTTCTGCAAGTACGGCCACCAATAAAGACAAGACCCAGGGAGTAACCGTCTCGGGTGAGTATATTTTTGGTGATTCTCCTATATTTAAACAGATTCTTCAGCAAATAGACCTGGTTGCTCCAACCAACTACACCGTAATCATTCACGGTGAAAGTGGAAGTGGTAAGGAAGCGATCGCGCAGGAAATTCACAAGCGCAGTAAAAGGAAATCTAAACCATTTGTGGCGATTGATTGCGGTGCTCTTTCAAAAGAACTGGCCGGCAGTGAATTGTTTGGACATGAGAAAGGGTCCTTTACGGGAGCGCTAAACCAAAAGGTGGGCAGTTTTGAGACTGCCAACGGGGGCACTATCTTCCTCGATGAAATTGCCAACCTCTCTTACGACATCCAGATATCCCTTTTACGCGTTGTGCAGGAAAGGAAGATGAGAAGGGTAGGTGGACTCAAGGATATCGATCTTGATGTTCGTATTATTATAGCCAGTAATGAGCGCTTGTGGGATGCAGTGCGCAGGGGAAAGTTCAGGGAGGATCTCTACCACCGTTTCAATGAGTTTAGTATCGACGTGCCACCACTTCGTCAACGTCCGGATGATGTGATGTTATTTGCCAATCACTTCCTTCACCAGACCAATCAAGAACTGGGAAAGAATATCAGGCGCTTTAGTGCAGAAGTGGAAAACATCTTCAGGAACTATGTATGGTATGGAAATCTTCGTGAGCTAAGAAATGTGATCAAGCGAGCGACCCTATTGACGGATACGGAAGAGATAGAAGCTTCTTCATTGCCTTTCGAGATATCTCATTTCAATAAACTTCAGTTCGAAAAACAACCTGAGCCGGCTTATGCAAGCGCTGCTTCAGTACCCAATTCCTTCACGGAGGTTACTGAAAATCCAAGGGGCTTATCAGAGACGACTTTGAAGGGTGCCAGCATTGATGCGGAATACGAGATGATTTTGAAAGCCCTGAAGAAAGTGAATTTCAACAAGAGCAAGGCCGCCAAGCTACTGAACATAGACAGAAAAACGCTTTACAATAAGATGAAGCAATACCAGGAATTCAACAATCAATAAGTTCATTATTTATGTCCACTCTTGATTCGAAGTTCCTTGACGGGAACTTTAATACCCTTGAAAAGAAATACCCACCCAGCTTCCTTTCCTTAAATGAGGTGTTGCAGCTTAGCTTAAAGAAGGCGCAGGCCCAGGTTGATAAGGTGAAACTAATTGTCCGTTGTGAGACCTTGCCCCGTGTAAAGGCGGAGCAGGAAGAGATGGTAAAATTATTCGACGGGCTGCTGGGAATGATCCTGAATTCGGGCCAGGGAAATGCACGCCTTTTTCTTTATATCGATTGTGAAGAAGACACGACTGATGTGATTGATATGAATCTTGAGGCAGGGTTGAAGCGATACTTTATTAAATTTCACACAAATATTGTTGCTCACGACAACTGGAAGCTTGTCAACAGCCAGTCGATAATCGGCTGCAGGCAAATTCTTTCAAGGCACAATGGTAACTTAGCGGTGAATGATATCAGCAGTTCCGGATGCCTGTTCTCCGTCTGGCTGCCGGGAAAAATCGAGTAACAATGCCAGGAACGAAACCGCCTCCCATACGAATATTGATCATCGATGATGATGAAGATGATTTCTTCATTACTTCTGAATACCTGAAGCAAATACAGGAGTACCAGTTGCAGATCGACTGGTGCTACCGTTATAACGACGCAATTCAGCATTTACACGAGCGCAAGTACGAGATGTATTTTGTAGACTATCGTCTTGGTGCCAAGACGGGCTTGGACTTCCTGAAGGAAGCCGTTCGAATTGGTTGCGAAGAGCCCATCGTGTTGCTTACCGGTAAGGGAAATAAGGACGTGGATATTGAGGCCATGCAAATGGGTGCTACGGATTACCTTATTAAAACAGAGCTCACTACGGATAAACTGGAGCGTTGTATTCGCTACTCGCTGGAGCGAACAGCCTACTTAAAAGCTTTGCGTGCTAACGAGAAAAAGTACCGCAACATTTTCGAGCTTTCGAAGGATGCGGTATTTACGGTGGATAAGGAACTTACCTTTCGGGACATGAACCATGCGACTTCTGTTTTGCTTGGCTATGAGCGTGATGAATTGGTAAACCGGTCTATTTATGATCTAATTGAAGACCAGTCGGACAAGAAGTTGCTTGAGAAGATCATCTACGAAGAGGGGGAAGCCAATGATCTCGAGCTTGATTTTATGACCAAGTCGGGGGAGAGGAAGTCCTGTATCTTCTCGATCACTGCTACTGTGGACGAATCGGGCTCGTACTTCCAGGGGTTGTTGCATGATATTACCAACTTAAGGAGAGCCGAGAAAGCGAACCTGCTTATTGAAAAGCTGGGAGCTACGGGAAGGCTGGTGCGTACCCTGGCACACGAAGTAAGAAATCCTTTGAACAACATCAACATGTCTGTTGAGCAATTGCTTCAGACCGTTGAAGGAAACGGGGAAGAGGAACAGCCTTTATTCCTTGATATTATTCAAAGGAACAGTAAACGTATTGGAGACATCATCACGGAATTGCTGGATACTTCGAGACCTACAGACCTGGTATTTGACAAATGCACGCTGCAGAGTATTATGGATGAGAGCATAGCTGAGGCGCTGGACAGAATTACGTTGCAGCATGTGAATATGCAGATCCGCTATGCTAATGAGGCATGTTTCATTATGGCGAACAAGGAGAAGCTAAGGATTGCTTTCCTGAACATTATTATCAATGCAGTAGAAGCAGTGCCAAGTGTGACCGGCGAGATAGGCATTTTTATTGACTCGACAAGGGATTCTCACATCGTCACCATAAAGGATAACGGCTGCGGAATCCCCGAAGAAAATATCTCCCGCCTGTTTGAGCCTTACTTTACTTCAAAACGGAATGGTATGGGTCTCGGTCTTGCGGCGACATTGAATATTCTTCAATCGCACAAGGCGACGATCGATGTTACTTCCGCTCTAAAACACGGGACAACTTTCATTATTACATTTCCGGCGGCGTAGAGGCAAGGTCTAACTTACCTTTCTCCGTTTCCTTATAATGGTCGCCTTTTGTAAGGGAACGGATCATCTGGAAGAGCAAGCCCATTTTGCTTGCAGAATGATTCCAGAAGTGCGCTGTCTCCGTTTCTACTTTTACAAGGCATAGTTTCGCGTCTTCCAGCTCCTGTGGAAACCAGGCTTTTAGTTCCGGCTGCCAGAGTTCCTGCATCTTCTTCTTGTCGATAATAACACTGCAAGTGCCTTTTACATCAACGTAGATGTTTTTTACCGGGTGGGAATAAATGAGGTGAACGACATTGTCTTTTGACACTTCGCTGATTTTTTCAGAGAATTCGTTGGTAAAGAACCAAACGTTTCCTTCGTCATCTACCGATGAGGTAAACATAGGCCTGCTTGTCAACTCGTGGTCTTCGCCAACAGTGGTAAACATGCAAATGCTGACATCTTTCAATAGGTCACGAAATTTCTCTACTGCTTCGTGTTCTTGTAAGCGGGTTTCTTCCGTTGTCATATGATGGTTTGTTTTAGGTAACGATCTTATCTCTTTCCTGGTGGAGTCCATAGAAGACCATGCCGCCAAAAACCGGTACTGCCACGACGACGATCAGCCAAAACCTTTTCTGAAAGGGTTTCATGTCGTGGCGGTTGATTACGTCTATAATCGACCAGATCCAGTGTATCCCTGCCAGGATCGTTCCCGCAACAATAATGTAATCGCCTGCCTCGTACCCGTTGGCCCTGAAGCCTATTCCCATCAGGAGCACTATTGTGCTTATGATGGCGAGAATAAAATTGGGGTGTCTTAGATTCTTCATATGCACAATTTTAAGTCCTACCAATCAAGCTTAGAGCCTAAAATTCTATGCCATTGACGATGGTAATTCCATCAATTTGCTGTGCTGTTTGATGGTTAGCGTCAATCTAACTGCTTGTTGTTCAACACTGACTAAGTATCGAGGTGGGAGGGTGAAATTTCTTTTGTTTCTTTTTTAATTATGAAGACTGCCGTTTGCTTTGGGCGGATGCCTTCGCCCGAGTGGAGTGCGTACACTTTTGTGAACTCAGCACCAAAGTAGAGAATAAGCGACGAATAGTAAACCCAGGCGAGAAGGATAATTATCGAAGCGGCTGCACCATAGGTGACACCGAGATTAGATTTGCCGAGATAGTACCCGATCAGGAATTTGCCAAGAAGGAAGAGCAGGGCAGTAAAAATCGACCCGATCCAGGCGTCTTTCCACGAGATGATAGCATCGGGAAGTACTTTGTATATAACGGCGAACAAGAAGGTTATTACGGCCAGTATGATCAATGAATTGGCAAGATTGAAAAGTCCGACCGGGAAATGAGGGAATTTCTTTGTAAGCGTTTCGCTTAGTAATGTGAGAAGTGCATTTATGATAAGCGAGACCAGCAGTAAAAATCCAAGACCTATGATTAGTGAGAAAGAGATCAGGCGGTTGAGCAGGTACTTCAGCCAGCTTTTCTTGGGTTTTGCCCGTACAGACCATATAAAGTTGATTGACCCCTGTATTTCTGTGAATACACCAGTAGCGCCAATAAACAGAATGATGAAGCCAATGATAGCGCCGAGTGTCGTCGCGTGGCTTTGTTGAGCATTGCTTAATATATTTTGGATTTGAAGCGCCGCTTCACTACCGACCAGGTTAGACAATTGGTCATAGAGCTTGCCTTCGACCACCTCTTTGCCGTAGACAATGGCGGAAAGCGAGATGACGATCATCAGAAGGGGGCCCAGGGCAAAGATTGTGTAGTAGCTCAGAGAAGCACTTAGTTTAAATGCGTTATCGTTCAAAAAGGCGTTGGCTGTATTGCTCAGAAGTGTTAAAACCCGTCTAATGCTCTTCATGGCCTGTCTTTAAACTCTAATCTAAGAAAGCATACCAATACTGCAATAATAAATCTGTTTTCACCCGATCCTGTGGAATTAACTAC
>DATDNL010000385.1:0-3047 GCA_036518315.1 Flavisolibacter sp.
AATATGACGATGTGGCGATGTGATGATTAGCGAAGGGAGAATGAGACGGTGTAGCATTGTTACAAGATGACGATAAGGCGATGTGACGATGTGCCAATGGGAGAATTTACTAGTTGACTAATTGCCGGTGTGCTTTTGAGAGAGTTAGACGATCTGGCAAAGTCACGATAAGGAGATGTGACGATGAGTTAGCAGAACTTCGTGCCCATCCTTAGGTAATAAATCCTTAAGGATAAAGCAATCACAACGAATATTCTCATCGTCCCAAAAGACTTTTTCAAAAGACTATAAATCATTTGTATTTCAGGATTAAATTACTATTCTTGCGAACCGTCTTTACACACCCCGCAACAGTAGATGTTTTGAATTTTCCATTCTTCATTTCCCCACCTGCATAGGGACATTATAGGGACATTATAGGGACCTTATAGGGACTTTATAGGGACTTAGCTATATGAATGACCTAAGTCTGAGATATGGTAGATATTAGCCAAACTATGGAAAAGAATAGCGTGCCAAAGGACCTTCAATATTCCCGCCCTTGCCGAACCATCCCAACTCCCTTGAGTCCTCAAATTTCCCAAAACGTTCAATCCTTTAAACTCTAACCCGCGCACGTCTAAACCCACGTCCAGCCATAAACAACCCCAACCTCGAACATCAAACCTCGAACTTCTCCAACCTCTTGAGCTCTAAAACCTATAAAACGCCTCATACCCTCAACGACCCGTAATCCCAAACTCTAACCCCGAAACCCGTAACCCCGCTTATATTTGCATAAAACCAAAGAATATGCTTAATAAATTGCTTGCTCTAAGCCTGGTTTGTTGCACTGCTTTATTTGCAAATGCTCAGACTCTTAAAACTCCGGCACCAAGTCCTTCTCAAATGGTGAAACAGGACTTCGGCATTTCCAGCGTCGAATTGAACTACTCCCGTCCGGGCATCAAAGGACGGAAGATTTTTGGCGACCTCGTTCCTTATGGGAAAGTGTGGCGCACAGGTGCTAATTCCGCCACGCGCATCAAGTTCTCAGATGATGTAATGATCGGTGGACAGGCACTCAAGGCAGGCGAATATGCAATCTATACGGTTCCGAACGAAAACTCATGGGAAATCATCATCAACAAAGGTTCTGAGAATTGGGGCACCGACTACAAGCAGGAAGATGACATCATGAGAGTTAAAGCCACGCCCATAAAACTTGAACAGCCGGTTGAAACGTTCACCATGCAGTTCGCCAACGTAAAATCAAACAGCACTGACCTCCAGATATTGTGGGATAAGACCCTGGTTTCTGTCCCTATCACGACCGATGTGGATAAGAAAGTGATGGCTCAAATCGATAACGCAATGAATAAGGACACCCGTCCTTACTTCCAGGCAGCCATGTATTATATGGAAACAGGCAGGGATTTAAACCAGGCGCTTACCTGGTTCGACAAGGCCATCGAGCAAAATCCAACTGCCTATTGGGTCTACCACCAGAAGGCAAATGCGCTTGCCAAGTTGGGTAAGAAAGCCGATGCAAAGGCAACAGCTCAAAAGTCAATGGATCTCGCTAAAACAGCAAAGAACGACGACTATGTGAAACTGAATGAGAAACTAATTGCCAGTCTAAACTAATCTTATACCCCATACTAAAAGGAGAACGTCGAAAGATGTTCTCTTTTTTATTGCACCGGCCAAAAAACTCACACGGTCTTTGTTATTTACCAATAACCCCAGAAATAATATTGATGCTTAGGGCTATAATGATGGTGTTATAGACAAAAGATAGAAAGCCGTGAAGCAAGGCCAGGCGACGAATGGCAGGAGAGGTGATTTGAACATCGGAGACCTGGAAGGTCATTCCTAATACGAAGGAAAAATAGGCAAAGTCGAGAAAATCGGGTAGGGTAGTGCCGGGAAACTCCAGGCCGCCATCATTCTCTCCGCGCGTATGTGCATCCCTGTCGGCATAAGTGTAATACATGTGGGCATAACGGAGCGTGAAAACGGTATGAATTAAGGTCCAGGATGAAAATACCGCTGCGGCAGCTAAAAGAATATGATAGGTCAATCCTTTTGTGGATGGATGCGGTGCTTGTTGTAGTAAGCCAATAATGGCAAATACACTGATGAATGCTGCAAAGAGTACGAACAGAAAGATCAGAGTTCGACTCGTGTCCTGCTCGCTGGCGATATTTCCCAGCCCCTTTGGATGAGCGCTGAAGATGACAATCCATGAAATGATGAGGAATGACCCTGAAAAAGCAGTCCACACCAACATGAACGCGACGGGAAGTGGAAAGCTTTTGGTAAAAAAGTAAACGATGAGGGCAACAAAAAGAGATAAATAAAGCCGATAGTTCTTATGGAGTTTTATAAGAAAATCGTTATTGTCAGCTGTGGTATTCAATTGGAATTATTTTGGACCAACCAATATAGCAATTAATCTGCACTCGGTTATGTGAAATGGGACAACTATTGTTTCACTCCTTCATCATTTTCGAGTAAGACCCTAAGGTTGTCGGGTCGGTTGATGATGACATTGTGTTCGCGGGGGCTATGCACAAAAAGTATCCGGTTGGTCTTTACGTCATTGCCGTTGATTGCGGTTTCTTCCACGAGTTTGTAAGGCACGCGAAGTTGAACCAACTGCTGCATCATTTGAATACTTACTTCGTCAGTTCCACCACCGTGGTTGGTATACCAGTTCACGAAGTGGTGGTTTTTGTTTTGCTGTATCCAGGATAAAAATTTGTCCACCTGGCTATAAAGGGCATCAAACAAATAGACATTATCGACCGGCATTCCTCCGTTCGACAAAATGTAGGCGATCACTCTGTAGGCGCCACTATGACCAGCGAGGGTAATTCTTCCTGCAGTTGCTTTCTTTCCAACAAGCTTTTGAATTTTCAACTGTTGGAGTACATCGCTTACTAGTCTGCTGAAATCCCCCGGTTGCTCTAGTCTTCCACCATAACTGTCGGGGGCATTTTTGGCCGTCTCTGCCAATACTAACACCGCGTTTTTTCCGGAGGCGAGGAACTGCTTTTGTATTT
>DATDNL010000386.1:0-4543 GCA_036518315.1 Flavisolibacter sp.
GAGACAGGCACGCTGGATGTTGAAGGCTTTGAATATACCTGCCGCTTATGGACTACTGTCCTCGAGATATCTGTTCTCATGGCACAATTCCCATCAAAAGAAGTAGCGCAGTTAAGTTATGAATACAGGACTCTTGGATTAGGCTACGCCAATCTTGGAACAGTATTGATGGTGAGTGGCATTCCTTATGACAGTGAAAAAGCAAGGGCCATCGCCGGTGCTATCACAGCTATCATGACGGGTGTCGCCTACAAGACATCAGCAGAGATGGCAGGAGTGCTGGGAGCATTTCCAAAGTACCAGGAGAATAAAGAGCACATGCTGCGTGTGATGAGAAACCATCGCCTTGCAGCTTATGATGCCGATAGCTACGAATCACTGAGTGTGAAGCCTCAAGGTCTCAAAGCTCAATATTGCCCTGACTACCTGTTAAGTGCTGCTTGCAAAGTGTGGGACGAAGCAGTAGAACTGGGAGAGAAGTTCGGCTATCGCAATGCGCAGGCAACAGTGATCGCTCCAACAGGAACTATCGGCCTTGTGATGGATTGCGATACTACCGGTGTTGAACCTGACTTTGCCCTTGTGAAATTCAAAAAGCTTTCCGGTGGTGGTTACTTCAAGATCATCAACCAATCAGTACCGGTTGCTCTGAAGAACCTTGGCTACGATGAGAAAGAAGTCGATGGAATTGTGAAGTATGCAGTTGGTGCCGGAACCTTTGCAGGCGCTCCTTACATCAACCACCAGACACTTTCCGAAAAAGGGTTTATTGCAGAAGAGATCAAGAAGCTCGATGCGTCCGTAGCTTCTGCTTTTGAAATAGGATTCGTGTTCAACGTCTATAATCTTGGAGAAGAGTGCCTGAAACGCCTTGGCTTCAAACCCGAACAGTACTTCAACTTCGAATGGAGTTTGTTGGAATCCTTAGGATTTACGGATGCGCAGATCGAAGCAGCGAACGATTACGTGTGCGGTACAATGACGGTAGAAGGTGCTCCTTACTTGAAGCAAGAACACCTTGCCGTGTTTGACTGCGCGAACAAGTGTGGTAAGAAGGGCGAGCGCTACATTCATGCGCATGGACACATCCGCATGATGGCTGCTGCACAACCTTTCATAAGTGGGGCTATATCCAAGACCATCAACCTTCCTCACGAAGCAAACGTGGAGGAAATTTCAGACTCTTACATGCTGAGCTGGCAATTAGGTCTCAAGGCTTGTGCTTTGTACCGTGACGGTTCCAAAATGTCTCAACCACTTTCCAATAAATCAGACAAGAAGAAGAAGGACGAAGGACAGCAATCCACTGAAGAAGAAAGTGCAACAGCAGATAACACGCTGTCAACAGTAGAAAGTAATATTGTGGACATGGGCAAGCTCACTATCGAGGAGCTGTTGGATGAAGTAACCAAGCGTGTGCAGGCCTCTCCTGATACTAAGTTGAAGCGCAAGCTGGCAAGTATCGTTGAACGCCGCGCCTTACCTGCGAAACGCAGGGGCTTTACCCAAAAGGCCAAGATCAACGGGCAGACGATCTTCCTTCGCACAGGCGAATACTCCGATGGAACGGTAGGTGAGATATTCATTGATATGGCTAAGGAAGGAGCCACTATGCGCAGCATGCTGAACTGCTTTGCAATTGCAGTCTCTATAGGCTTGCAGTATGGAGTTCCCCTGGAGGAATACGTAGAGAAGTTCGTCTTCACTAAGTTTGACCCAGCCGGATTTGTAGAGCATCCAAACATTAAGTCTTCTACTTCTATAGTCGACTTTATATTCCGCGTTCTTGGCTACGAATATCTGAGCAGAACTGACCTGGTTCACGTTCTTGACAAGCCTGAAGTATCCAATACAGGCGAAGCCGATTGGGACGAGCCGGTAAAGCAACCTGAGTTGTCGAGTGTTCGCGTAGTTGCATCTACTCAACCTGCAGTAACAAAGGCCCACGCACATGTACATAAGAATGGTACAAGCATGGATGCGGTGAACGTCGCTGCGAAGAGTATGCAAAGCGATGCACCTGCCTGTAATACCTGTGGCCACATCACCATTCGCAGCGGTACCTGTTACAAATGCCTGAATTGTGGTAATTCAATGGGATGCAGCTAATCCTCTAATTATAATAGAAAAAGCCATTCATTTATTAGTGAATGGCTTTTAAGATTTACACAATGTGTTAAAAACTTTTATGTAGTTGCAAGTAGATCAGGGTAAACTTTGTGCAACTTTTTAGAACTAATACTTACTAACCTTTCATCAAATAACTAGGACGGAAAAACCAAAACCTATGTACCTGAACCACAATCCCGCCAATGGCGGGATTATTTCTTTTTAGAAGCCAAGCTTACTTCCAATGTCACCCAAAGGATTCCCGTTGGCATTCGCATTACCGGTCTCCCCACTGCTTGTTCCCAATACCGAATCAATCTGTCCGCCAATGGCCGGGAACTTTTGTTTTACAAATCCGGCAACTACGCTAAGTACTTGTTGTGCCTTGTCGGCAGGGACGCCTGTCTTTTCTACAATCTGGTTAATTAATTCGTTCATGGTTAATTGTTTCACTAAAGGTACTAACAAAAAAAAGCGTCCCTGTAAGGAACGCTTCACAAATAAGTTTGAGTAGTTCTATTTACTGCCAAAAATATTGTTCACTGCACCGGACAGCATTGGGTACTTGTCCACAACAAAGTCCTTAATGGTTTCAATCACTTTAGCTGCCTGTTCATCGTTAAGGCCGGCTTGTGATTTTAACCTGTCAATAAGTTCTGTTACCTGTCCTTGTGCATTGTCTTTATTCAGTCCAAACATATGATTGTTGATTTAACCAATTCGTGTAATTCGTAGCTAATTCGTGTAATGACTAAGCAACTTTCAACAAGCTCAATTTGCTCTTGTCGAACTTCCGTTTAGCGTACTCGATATCGAGGTTGAAGAACTTCTCCTTGGATGATGGCAATTCGAACATCGCATCAGTGAGGATTCCTTCACAAATGCTACGCAAACCTCTTGCACCCAGTTTGTATTCTACTGCTTTCTCCACCATGAAGTCTAGAACTTCCTCTTCGATGGTAAGCTTGATACCTTCAAGTTCAAACAGGCGAACGTATTGTTTGATCAATGCATTCTTTGGCTCTGTAAGAATTGCTCTCAAGGTTTCAGCATCTAAAGGATCCAGGTGGGTAGCCACAGGCAGACGTCCCAATAATTCGGGAATCAATCCAAAGGTCTTGAGGTCCTGCGCATTTACATACTTAAGAAGGTTCTTCTTCATCATTTCCTGTTGCTCCTTGTCTACGTTAAAACCGATAGTATTGGTCTGAACGCGACGGGCAATGATACGGTCGATACCATCGAAGGCACCGCCACAGATGAAGAGGATATTCTGTGTATTGATCTTAATAAGCTTTTGCTCCGGATGTTTTCTGCCACCTTGTGGTGGAACTAAAACATCTGTACCTTCTAACAGCTTCAGCATTCCCTGCTGAACACCTTCACCACTTACATCACGGGTGATCGAAGGGTTGTCGCTCTTGCGGGCAATCTTGTCTATTTCATCGATGTAGACAATACCTCTTTCTGCGGAAGCAACATCGTAATTACAAACCTGTAAAAGGCGGGTAAGAATGCTTTCCACATCTTCACCTACATAACCTGCTTCAGTGAATACGGTAGCATCCACAATAGTGAAAGGAACATTCAGCAACTTGGCAATGGTCTTGGCCAGCAAGGTTTTACCTGTACCGGTTTCACCGACCATGATGATATTGCTCTTCTCTATTTCGATTTCATCTTTGGCAGCTACTTCTGCCGATTTGTATTGAAGACGTTTGTAATGGTTGTATACGGCTACTGCGAGTACCTTCTTGGCTTCGTCCTGGCCTATCACATACTCATCCAAAAACTTTTTGATCTCGACAGGCTTTTTCACTGTCAGTTTGAAGGAGGAAGGATTGGAGGACTTGTCATCACGGACCATTAATTCCTGGTCGATGATCTCGCGAGCATGCTCCACGCAGTTCTCACAAATATGTCCCTCCTGGCCGGCAATAAGGATCTTTACTTCATCCCTGCTGCGGCCGCAAAACGAACAGTGTAGAATATTCTTTGCCATTTAGTTGTCCCTGGTACTTAAGTTAGAACGTTTAATTGCGCTAAAAGCTGCATTTTGAACATACAAAAATAGAAAAAACCTTTCGGCCCGACGGTTTATTTGGGAAGAATATAGGATTTTAATAGCCGAACACGTAAACATACGCGTTAAAACCGCCCCCGACAGGTGCGGCAGCTGTTCGTTTAGACGCTACACGAAGGGACTAATATACTCGCCAGCCCGGTAATAAGCAATATGAGCTCGAAATAAAACCCTGCCATCAAGGCAGGGCTCTTCCTATCTTTTTAGTTTCCGACCCGGAGACTGGATCAGAAAAATTAGTGCAGTTTGTTGATAATCCTGTCAACAATACCATATTCCACTGACTTTTCAGCATCCAACCAGTAGTCTCTTTCGAAGTCCTTGCGGATGCGCTCGATGGTCTGACCGGTG
>DATDNL010000387.1:0-4194 GCA_036518315.1 Flavisolibacter sp.
GTGAACTTAGACGAACCATCCGCCCTGATAGATGCATTCACGAGGTAACGATTCATGAAAGAATAGTTCACCCGTCCGAAATAAGAAGCCACGGTTGAAAGATCGCCCTGGTCCGTTACCGTAGAGTTAGCCGCGGTTCCCAACCTTAGATACATATCACCCTCGCTACTATTTGGCACGTTTGGAGCCGATCCCTGGAACCCGTAGAATTTGTAACGCTGTGCAGCCTGCCCCGCAAGCACCGTTATATTGTGATCACCAAATTTGTTTTGATACGTCAACGTGTTTTCCAATATCCAGTTCCTGGTTTCACCACGGTTTATCGTCAACATACTGGTAGTATTCCGCTGTGCCAGTGTAGCAGTGTAAACCGGCAAGTAGTTTCTTGATTCGTCCTGTGCAAAGTCACCACCAATGCTGGAGTTGAAAGCGAAATGACGCGCAAACTTCAGGTTCGCATACGCACTTCCATTTAGCCTGTAGTGCTGCGACTTTTGATCATAATAATCCAGTGTGACCTGCGGATTGAAAGTAACAGCTCCACCCAGGTTATAATCACTCGGATCGCCATAAGTACCATCTGCATAATAAACCGGAACAATCGGGCCGGCAGAATAGATCTCATGGAAAATACCTCCCGGAATGTCGGTCGACTTGCTATAGGCACCGGTGACGGTATAACCGATCTTCAAAGGAGTTGCTATTTGTATATCATTCTGCAACCGCGCTGTATAACGAGTATAGTTGTTCTTTTCTACAATACCATCCTGGTTCAGGTATCCCAGCGAGAAGTTGTAATTCGAGCCCGTACCGCCACCACTTATCGATACCTGGTGATTGGTGATCAAAGCACTTCTCAAGATTTGGTGAGACCAATCGGTCCCTTCTCCATACTTGGTTGGATCAAGCAAGGAGGGGCTTCCATTGATATTTCTGAGCTCATTTACCATGGTGGCATACTCACTTCCGTTCGCCATCTTCATCTCGTTGGTTACCGTCTGCCAACCCACGTAACCATTATAATTGACATTTGCCTTATTGCCTCTTCCCTTTTTCGTGGTGATCAGTACAACACCATTTGCTGCCCTAATCCCATAGATAGACTCACTCGAAGCATCTTTCAAAATATTGATGCTTTCGATGTCACCCGGGTTCAAAAAGCTGATGTCATTAAACCAAACTCCGTCTACAACGTATAATGGATTGGCACTTCCATAAACAGTACCCAGTCCACGGATCCTGATCTCAGGTGATGCACCCGGAGCACCTGAATTGGTGATTTGTACACCAGCTACTTTACCCTGCAAAGCGCTGATCGGGTTCTGTACGGGCTGCTTGTTGATCTCTTCACCGCGAACCTGCGATACGGAACCGGTCACGTCGATCTTCCTTTGTGTACCATAGCCAACTACAACCACCTGGTCCAGTTGATTGGCAGAAGCCACTAAAGCAACGTCAATCGTTGTTCTGCTACCTACCTGTACTTCCTGTGTGCTATAGCCAACATAGCTAAACACCAGTACTGAACTCTCACTTGGAACAGAGATCGAAAAGTTCCCTGCTTCATCCGTGATGGTGCCACCGGTCGATCCCTTAATAGTTATCGACACACCCGCTAGTGGTGTACCATTCGCACCGGTTACTCGACCGGAAACCCTTATATCGGGGATTTCCATTGCTGTTTTGTCGCCATCTGCCTTGAGGACAACAAGGTTATTATTTAAGATGCGGTAATTGATCCCGTTTGCTACCAGGATCTTGTCAAGCACCGAAGTAATCTCTTCATCTTTCACGCTCAAGTCAATCTTGGGCTTGTTGGCGATCACCGCCTCGTTGTATAGGAAATGATAATTACTCTTTCTTTCAATAACAGTAAGTGCCTTCTTCAAATCTGTCGATTGAAGATTAATACTGATCTTATCCTGCGACTTCGCAGAAACCTGTATGCAAGCACATATTAAGAAGAGGAGCGTTAGTTTCACTCTTCGAAGTTCCCGCAAATAAATGAGTTTAAAACCAGCAGTATCGCTTTCTCTTTTTTTCATACCATTCAGTTGTGAGGTTAATAATTTTATGTAAAACAATCGTATTCGCTTTTAGAGAGAATCCCTGCTTAAGAAGTATTTGCATACATATAGCCAGTTTTGAATTTATTATTGTGTAATCGTTATCATGTTTCCTTTTACTGAATAATGAAACCTTGTCGAATATTGTAATGCGTTTAGTGCATCCTGGATCGTTTCAGTAGTGAAGGTTCCACTCAGCCGCTCATTCGCAACCCTTTCATCCTTGAACTCAATGTTGAAGCCATACCATCTTTCCATCTGGTGCGCCACATCGCTAAAAGCCTCGTCCTGGAAGATTAACTCATTGTGCACCCACGAGGTTTCGATGATCGTCGTGTCATTAAGGCGCGTCAGTTCGTCGATTACAACTTTGGGCTCTTTTTTCTGCACCTCGCTTCTCCTTTGTGTCTCATCATTAGAAACAATGAGTTTCTCATTTGGTTTCAAAACAATTGGCTCGCCGGGTCTCTTATCAAGCGTCACCTCTACCCTTCCCCTGATCAGGCTTGTTTCTGTGGTTTTCTCGCCAGGGTACGCTTTCACATTGAAAGCAGTGCCCAATACTCTTATTTGTATATTATTGGCACGAATCGTAAAAGGAATGCTGCTTTTCCTGACATCAAAATATGCTTCACCGGTTAAGCTGGTGCTTCGGTTGGTGCTTCCAAAATGTTCGTTGTAGGTGAGTTTGCTGCCAGCGTTCAACCATACAATGGTACTATCCGGCAATACAAGTTTTGTCTTCGATCCAAACGGAGACGAGATTTCGCTGTAGTTTTTCTCTTGAGTCGGGACCAATTTTTTTTTATAACCACCCAGCCACATCCATCCGGCAACGGATATACACAAAAAAGCTACTACCGTCAAAGCCAGGAGCTTTCTTCTTCTGTATCTATCTACAAATTTTGGTGATGGGATTTCTTCCGGTTGGGGAAACTGGATACCGGCGTCTTTCATCCGCTGCAAATGCTGTTCAAATGCCGCTTCTGATTCTTCCTTCCTCGTATCCACCCTGGCCTGCAAGACCTGCTGCACATGCTCTGCCTGGTAAGCCCAGTCAGGATTCTGCTTCAGCAGTATTTCCAACTGTTGCAGTTCCTCCTGTGAGGCTTCTCCGGCTATTTTTTTCGATACTAAGGTCCAGAACAGGGTTTGGTCCATGGCAGTCAGATAAGCAATGGACAAGAAAAATGAACCTTACCCCCAAAGGGATTACAAAAATATTTAGTTGAGTGTCTTAGTGAGGTCAAAGCGAATAGACTCGCTGATCTTTTTTAGTGCAATGGTCATTTGGTTTTCTACGGTCTTCAGTGAGAGATTAAGCAGTTCTGCCACTTCTTTGTACTTCAATCCATCCTCCCTTATCAACTTAAAAATAAGCCTGCACTTAGGAGGCAGGTTTTCAATAGCGGCCATTACACGCCTCTGCATCTCTGCAGTGATCATCAATTGTTCGGGGTCAGCGTAAATATACCTGACACTGACGGAGGTCTCGTCGAGCGAAAAAGATTCTTTCCTTTTCTCTTTCAATACCCTGTTTATCGAGAGATTCTTGGTGATGATATAGATGTACAAATGAAAGTTCTCGACGCTTATCAAATTCTTCCTGTTCGTCCACACCTTCATGAACACATCCGACACCACTTCCTCCGCTGATTCTTTCGAGTGCGTAATGGTAGAAGAAAAGCTAACTAATCGTTTATGGTAAAGTAAAAAGAGTTCCTTATAAGCGGCAGAATCGTCCTTATAAGCAATCGCAGTAATCAATTTTCTTAGCAATGCAGTGTCAACCATTTTCAAAACGGCTCATCCAAATCTAAGTGAAAAATCGAACATTGCAATCCTTTCTGCAGTCAATATAAAACCGTTGTAATATGCTCAGCCTGTTAGTGGTATCTATTGCAAGCCTCTCAAACCCTAAGACACCTTTCCAATAATCAATAACAAAAAATCAGAAATCTCCTCCACTTCTTATAGCACTCCTCACCCCCAACGCATCTCCCCAATAATCAATCATAAATAATCAATAATCCTTTCTCCTAAAGTGACTTCAACACTCGCCCCCTCACCTCGCTAATCGAAATCCTTTCCTGCAACATCGTATCCCTATATCGAATCGTCACTGTCT
>DATDNL010000388.1:0-8080 GCA_036518315.1 Flavisolibacter sp.
AAGCAGGATTTAGGCCTTTACGAGTACAATCTCCTTGAGAACGTTTTGAAAAATCTTATTTGTTATTGGCTTTTTGATTTATGCAGCGGTTACGCCAGTGGGCTAATCATCTCCTTTATTGATGGGTTGATCAAGGATTACTTTATTTGACGAGTTGTTTCAACCCGCTTCCCCTGATCATTGTGCGCTGTACGGCGGACAGCAAGTTTTTCCTGAGCGTTAGTTTTGGTTCTGATTAACTGCTTCCGTAGCAGAACCTCTTTACTAATACTTTTCTTTTTCTGCAATTTTGCCATATGCAAGCCCTGTATTTTCAAAAAAATGGAACTCCCAGCGACGTCATTGAGTTTGGCAATATCGAACGACCTCGCCCTTCGGAAAATGAAGTGTTGGTAAAAACGTTGGCCGCCCCAATCAATCCTGCGGACTTTCTTTTTATTGAAGGACGCTACCGTGTCAAGTCTGTTTTCCCGCAAACAGCAGGTCTTGAAGGAGCGGGTCTGGTTGAAGAAACAGGACCGGGCGTGCCGCTTGAAAAAGGAGCATTGGTGAGTTTCCGGCACAAAGGAAGTTGGGCACAATACGTCTTGGTGCCCACCGATAAACTATTTAAGCTGCCCTCGGCATTCCCGGTGGAAAAAGCAGCCCAGTTCTCGCTGAATCCGCTGACGGCCTGGGCGCTGCTCCACGAAGCAAGACCAGCACCTGGCGATTGGCTGTTGGTAACGGCCGGGCAGTCTGCCGTTTCAAAAATCATCACACAACTGGCAAAGAAACGCGGTGTACATGTGATTGCAACGGTGCGCTCTCAAGAGCAGGGACCGGAATTGCTAAGGTTGGGTGCCACGCAGGTGATCGTAACGGACGGCGCGCCTTTTGCGCAGGATGTTCTGGCGATGACCGGGGGCCGTGGAGTTGCGGCGGCCCTCGATGCAGTAGGAGGAAAAACCGGGACGGAAATCATCAACTGCATTGGCGTAAATGGAAGAATTATTCTATACGGTCTGCTCAGCCCCGACTCGGTGCAGTTCCACAACGCCGACGTAATTATGAAGCTTGCGTCGATCCAGGGATTTGGCCTCGACTATTGGTTAAGTAGGGCCAACGTGTCAGTGAAAGAAACAATGCTCGCGGAATTGGTGGAAGCCTTGCAGCAACCAGGGTTTGAAATGCCTGTGGCTGGACAGTTTTCCCTTCAGCAATACCGGGAGGCCATCGAAAGCAGCAAGGAAAAGGCATGGAAAGGAAAATCTCTTTTCTGTTTTGACTAATATCACACTGTTACAAGACCATCATAACAGCCAACGAAGGAATTGCTCTTTTAATCCCTACTTGATTAAGTGCGAGGATGGACTTGAATCATTTTTTAAAGTATTACCAGGCAATATTCCTGTCCCAAGTCATCCCAAAACGTCCCGTTTCTGCTCAAAACGGACACTTGTAGCCTCGGCGGGAATCGAACCTGCATCTGGAGCTTCGGAGGCTCTTATACTATCCATTGTACTACGAGGCCGGGGTAATTGGCTGATTAGCTAATTAGTTGAGTAGCTAATTGAAAATGTGCCGATAATACGATGAGCCGATGAACTGATTAGCTGAAGTGAGAATCAGCTAATTGCTAATCAGCCCACTAGCAAATTATCTAATCAGTCCATGGGCATTGTATGCAAAGATCTTTACGGCGATGGCGAGCAAAACTACACCAAAAAACTTGCGGATGGCAATTAATCCGGCGGGGCCGAGAGCTCTTTCTATAAGCGTTAACGATTTCAGCACTACCAGGACTATCACAAGGTTGAGAAGGATAGCAATTAACATTGTTGATTGGCTATAATTTGCTTTCAAGGATATAATCGTTGTTAGTGTTCCTGATCCGGCGATCAATGGAAAGGCAATGGGCACCACAGTGGCTGCCCGCACATCTTTCTCGCTTTTGAAAAACTCCAGTCCCAATACCATTTCCAGTCCAAGAATAAAGATGACAATAGAGCCGCCCACTGCAAAAGACTTAACATCTAGACCCAATAAATTGAGAAACGGCTCGCCTGTAAAAAGGAAGCCGACCATCAGAACGCCTGAAATCAGTGTGGCCTTGACCTCATTGATGCCACCCATTTTGGACTTGAGTGAGATCAGTACGGGGATAGAGCCGATGATATCAATGATCGCGAACAAGGTGAATGTTACTGTGAGCAGCTCCTTTGCATTCAGATCCATAGTCCTGTTTTCGCAAAAATACGGGGCCTAGAGACGAAAGCGGGCCCCGAGTGCAAAATTGAATCTCCTTGAATTGTAGCCGAGCACATCGAAGTACTTTGTATTGGTGATGTTCTTCAAGTCGACAAAACCGGTGATGTTGTGATTGATAGCATACTGCCCCGCGAGGTCGATGGTGAAATAATCGTCGAGCTGCCGGGGTAAAGAAGCATAAACCGGTTCATACCTCTTACCTACATACTTTATTAATGTGCTAAGGGTAAACGCCCTGGTAAGATCATAACTGACCAAGGCATTAAACGCGTGCTTGGGAACACGATACAAATTGTTGTACGTGGTGTCCTGCGCCAGCTTGTCACCACTTTCCGAATAGGCTGAACTTACTTTTCCTTTCGTGTACGTATAGTTTGAAGAGATCTTCCATTTTGCTGCCTGGTAATTGAACTCCAGTTCCAGGCCGCTACTCTTTTGATCGTTGGTATTGTAGTAGTGACCCTCATAGGTCGTAGGGTTGATGATGATATATTGGATCGCGTTCTTCGTGTTTCGATGGAATGCCGTTGCGCGCAGCCGGGTGCTGTTACCAATATACGTTTCCACACCTCCTTCAGCGATGGTTGATCTTTCGGGGTCGAGCTTTTCATTGCCGCTAAATGCATCGAATAGCTGGAAGAGCGTAGGAGTTTTGAAGGCACTGGATAGATTGGCGAACAGCTTTACTTTCCCGTTAATTAAGTAAGAAGGGTTGAATGTGTAAGTGGAATTGTTGCCGTAAATATTATGGTGATTGAATCGTCCTCCCAATTCAACATTAAGGCCCTGGTGGTTATATACGACGGAACCATAAAGGCTGGACTGCCGCATTTTCGCCAGTGAGTCGCTTAGTTCAGTATCGAATGGACCATAGCTACTGATAGAGTTATATACCTGGTTGGTATTGTAGTACCTGTAATCCCCACCGACAAGAAACTCAAACCGGTTCAGACGGTAGTTCTCATAAACTTCCGCAAAGTGAGTTCTTCCGATGTAGGTGCTATTGGAATAATAGGAAAAGGAAGACTTGTCAGTCGAGTCGTCGAGATAATAGCGGTTGACATAGTTGAAATAATAATTCAAATGCAGACCCCCGCGGCTTTGCTTCCAAAATAGGCCGGTGCCTGCCTGCCAGTTCCTGTTTTCTGCGGTAAAGTCTTTGTCATCGGTGAAGGCGGCTGCGTCGATGCCGGCTTTGTAGTGGCTGTAGTTGCCAAGCCAATTCCACTGCAGGTGATCGCAAAGCTTAAATCCGATGTCGCCACGGAAAATATACTGGTGGTAGCCATCCCTGTCGAAGCCCTGGTGACCAATTGAATCGTAAGCAGATGAAAAGCCTTTTGATGTTGTGCCCGAAGCCGATAGGCTATAATTGAGAAGCTTTGATTGGCCTGTAACACCAGCATTTCCATTAAATGTGGAATAACTTCCATAGCTGGCAGAAACGAAGGGTGAGAATTGATTACTGCCTGCTTTTTTGGTAATGATATTTATGACGCCACTCACTGCATCGGAACCGTATAAAGTAGATTGACCGCCTTTAAGAATTTCGATACGTTCTATCTGCGAGGTGTTGATAAAGTTTAGGTCGAAATAATTGCTGATGACCGAAGGGTCATTGGCAGGAATACCATCGATTAACAGCAAGACATTTCCATCGGATGAGCCACGAATGCTGATCCGTTGATTGGTTCCCAGTGTATTGTTCGCCCCGTTAATGGTGACGCCTGCTACTGTATTCAAAAGTTCCCCCAGTGTGTGGCCGCCGAGCTTTTCAATGGTGCTTTTGTCGATTACGGTCACAACCTTACCTGTCTGGCTTTGTTTCTTTGGGTATTTGTTGGTAGTGATCACAACGGGATCGAGTGTGCGGGCGAGGGACTCAGCCGGCGCTGTAACTGCTAAAGAATCGGTGCTCTTTTGTGCGAACGAACGGACGTGGACAAGGCTGCTGATAATTAGTGCAGCCACAACAAAACTTTTCCTCATAACGGTTAAGATTTTTAGTGACTGCTTCCGGAAAATAATGAAGAGAAGATAAACTCGGAGTTATCGACCCTGCTTTTCACCCGAAAGCAAATGTTATAAATGTGTAACAGGCAGGTCTTCTGGCTCGGAATTCTGAGCACCTTCCCGTGGCGGGATCGCCACAGTGGTTCTTTGCTCTGCAAGCGTGCGCTTGCCTTCCTTACAGCTACGGGGATAGCGCCGGACTTTCACCGGACTTCCCATTTTAATGGTCCCGCTGACGGGATCAACCGATTACGTCGCAAATGTAGGCATCGCTTACACACGGAGAAATTTTATTTCACCCAATGCTCCATCATTCTAAGTGCCTGGAGATCACGCTTCTGAAAAACAAGCCCGGCTATTCTCGAAAAATAGTGTTAAGGAGTTTTAACTTGACTGTTCCTTTAACAGTTGAACAATGGAAGTGGCATGGTTTAGGCAAATAAGTAGGAGTAAAGTAAAAAGACTAATTATGAAAACAATACTACTCAAATTGAACGCTATGAAAAAGATGCTAATACCAGTATTTGCAATTGCAGTGGCTATGACTGCTTGTAATACGACACCTGACAACAGTACCTCCCAGAAAGCAATACAGCCTGCCGTGGATACTACAGGACTGGCTCAATTCCAGGCATGGAAAGCCCAAAATGAGCTTGTAAATACCGAGCAGAATACGGCTATGCAACCTACAACACGTGAAGTAGTAAAATATTATCCCGTTAGCAGTGCAAGGAGAAGCTCCTCTTCTTCGCGGGTTTACAGATCTACTTCCGGTTCTTCAGGAGGCGGATATGGTACCACAACGAGGAAAAGAGGTTGGAGCAGTGCGGCTAAGGGCGCAGTAATCGGTGGTGTGGCCGGTGCAGCGGGTGGTGCAATCATCAACAAGAAGAATAGAGCCCTTGGTGGAATAGTCGGTGGTGTATTGGGCGCCGGTGCAGGTTATGGAATTGGCCGTGGAATAGATAAAAGAAACGGTCGATATTAAGATTGGAAACGAAAACTGACAATACGGGCTCAATTGAGCCCTTTTTTATTGCTATATGTGGCCGAATCAAAAAAGTTGTGTGAAATCTGTGGGTTCTGAAAAAGGAGTGATTACATTTGTCGTGATGGAGTATAATACAACCAGGAACTATTTGACCATGCGCGAGTATGGCCGCCATATTCAAAAAATGGTGGAATACATTATGACGATCGAGGATAAAGAGCATCGTCAGCAGCAAGCACACGTGGCTATTGAGCTAATGGGCTTTCTCAACCCCCACCTGAAAAATGTCGAGGATTTTCGTCACAAGCTTTGGGACCACCTCTTTTATATAAGTGATTTCAAGTTGGATGTGGAAAGTCCTTACCCGATCCCCCGGAAAGAAACCTACAAGGCGAAACCTAAAGCGCTTCCATATCCGAAGCGTCACCCGCGCTATTCTCACCTCGGTAAGAACCTGGAGTTGGTGATCAACAAAGCCTTGGAGGAAGAAAATCCTGAAAAGCGCCAGGGCTTTGCCAACGCCATCGCCTATTACATGAAGCTAGCCTACAACAATTGGCATAAGGACGTGGTTCATGATGACGCTATCCAGGCAGAACTTTCAAATATTACAAAGGGGCAACTGGAGTTTACAAATACACCGTATGTGAAGGCCTATCGCCCTTCGCAAGATCGTGAAAGAGATCGTGGCGGTTATGGAAGGCAGCAGCAGCGTGGAAAGTTCCAGCAGCGTGGAGGAGGTGGAAATGGTCGCAATGATAAGCGTGGCGGCAAGTTTGGAAAGAAGAGATTCTAATTCTATAAGACCTTATTGCAAGGGTTGACAGGAAACTGTCAACCTTTTTCTTTTTGCGAGTAATTTGCACTATAAACATCAACAACGTTAATCAACACACATGACCTCTTTCGAAGTAATCGGCGGGAACAAGTTAAAAGGCGAGATCATTCCTCAAGGCGCAAAGAATGAAGCACTGCAGGTAATTAGTGCTGTATTGCTTACGGAAGAAAAGGTAACTATTAGCAATATTCCTGACATCCTTGACGTCAATAATCTCATCGAATTGTTGGAAGAAATGGACGTAAAGATCGAACGTCTTGACCGCCATACCTGTACTTTCCGGGCTGATAGTGTGAATCTGAACTACCTGCGCAGCAGTGAGTTTAAGAGCAAGAGCGGAAGGTTGCGTGGTTCGGTGATGCTGGCAGGCCCTATGCTGGCTCGGTTTAAAAAGGCCTTTATTCCCAAACCGGGAGGAGATAAGATTGGAAGGAGAAGATTAGATACCCATATCATCGGTTTTGAAAAGTTGGGTGCGGAGTTTACGCATTATGTCGACGATGGTTTCTTTTACCTGTCTACAACGGGTCTGAAAGGAAAGTACATGTTGCTTGATGAACCCTCTGTTACCGGTACGGCCAATATTGTTATGGCGGCAGTGATGGCAAAGGGTTGCACAGTGATCTACAACGCTGCTTGTGAACCTTATGTTCAGCAATTGTGTAAAATGCTGAATAAGATGGGAGCACAGATCTCGGGAATCGGTAGCAATCAGCTGGTAATCGAAGGCGTTGATGTGTTGCATGGAACAGAACACCGCATCCTGCCTGACATGATTGAGATCGGATCGTTCATTGGGCTGGCCGCAATGACGCAAAGTGAATTGAAGATTAAGAATGCAAGTGTCGAGTACCTTGGCGTTATACCAGATAAGTTCAGGCAGTTGGGTATCCAGTTGGATTTTGTAGGTGACGACATTATTATCCCGGCGCAAGAAGTATATGAAATCCAGTCTTATATAGACGGGGGAGTTCCGACAGTTTATGATCATCCCTGGCCGGGCTTTACACCTGACCTGTTGAGTATTGTTTTAGTTGTGGCGATACAAGCAAAAGGTTCTTTGCTTGTTCACCAGAAGATGTTTGAAAGCCGCTTGTTCTTTGTTGACAAGCTTATAGAGATGGGTGCGCAGATCATTCTATGCGATCCTCACCGGGCAGCGGTGATTGGCCTCGAAAGAAAGTCCAAACTGCGAGGCATCAGGATGAGTTCACCGGATATCCGCGCCGGTGTAGCCTTGTTGATTGCAGCGCTCAGTGCCGAAGGCAAGAGCACCATTCAGAACATAGACCAAATTGACAGGGGGTACCAATATATTGATACCCGCCTGCAAGCCTTAGGTGCTGACATCAAAAGGGTGAATTAATCTTTAACCCAAACTACTTTTTCATCAAGGGGTTTTCTTTTTCCGGCACCGGAAGGGATAGCAACATATCCCAAATAAAAGAAACCGAGCAAACGATCCTCGTCACCGAGGCCGAAGAAACTTTTGGCATTCGGGTTATAGGTAACTCCACCGGTGGTCCAGTAACCACCAAGTTCATAAGCTGTGGTAGATAGGTAGATATTTTCAACGGCACAGGATACGGCCGCGATCTCTTCCACCTCCGGGTGTTTCTTATTGGGATCCCTTTTCATGCAAAGGGCAATAACATGTGACGCCAGCAAGGGATTCTTTTGCAGCTTTTGATAGGTTGCCTCTTTATATTTTTCCCCTGCAGATTCTTTATACATCTGACATTGGAATTCAGCGAGTTTTTTTAGTCCATCTCCAGTGAAGACCACAAAGTGCCATGGTTCCGTATGTCCATGATTAGGCGCCCATATAGCATTCTCTACTATTTGCTGCACGATTTCGTCGGGTATGTGTTTTCCTGCCTCGAATTGATCCGGGAATACAGACCTCCTATTGCGCATCAGGTTATTGATCTCTTCTACGTTGTACTTCATCGCTCAAAATTGAAGAATCATCTTGAAACTGCCTAGGT
>DATDNL010000389.1:0-3292 GCA_036518315.1 Flavisolibacter sp.
CCAGCGAAGGTTTGGAATTTGAATCTTCTTCAAAGCTTCGACTATGTCCAGGCGAATTCGATCTTTCTTTGGAACGTTTACGGAATCAGCCACCCAAAAACCACCATAGATACAGCGGCCAAGGTGTTCGGAGAAATGTCCGTAGATATTCCTGTCAATTGTTGTTTTTGCCGCGTTCGTGTTCAGCGTCAACTGGACCTGTGCCGAACTATTGTTCCATGTAAAAAGCAATGTAGAGATAAGCACCAAGAAAACTCTGTTCATAATGAATCTATGTTTTAGTCAACTAATGTATCGTTTTTATACCTGGCTCCCCAGTCCTATTCATATGAAATGGGTGTAAGAGTGACCGGGCCTAAAAGACCTGAAGGCAACGGCTTCCATGATGACGCGTCGAACAAACCATTCTTTCCTACATTCTCTCTCTTTCGAGCCGGCATATTGGTATTGTAAAAGATTTTCCAAGGCAGATTATTTCTGTCCATGTAACTAATGCGATTCGCCATAAGGTTGGCAACAATTATCACCAAATCATTATTTTGCTTTAGTTCAGCGGCCGGAATCACTACCTGGAAATTCGGTCCGATTAGAGTAGCCAGTTTCTTACCGCTCAACTGAACTTCAGCGGTTTCGTGTACTCGCCCAAGATCCAGCAAAAAAGCTTTGGATGAATCCTTTGGCTTTTCAAACGAGATGGAATACCTCGCTACTCCCGAAAAATTCTTACCAGCATCATTAAGTTCTGTCCAGGACACTAAGTTATTAACAACTGTGTCCGATGTTGGCAACTTAGGACCTCCGCTAATAAATTGTAGTTTGATTTTCTTATCCACACTTACCGGTAAAGCTTCGCCTGACCTTCTTGTATACTTAAATTCAGCAGCATTCTTGCTCATGTTATACGTTTGAACGATCACCGATTCATAGGGCTGCAGTTGGAGACGCACTTCAATGTCATCCCCTCTTTTTCTCCATTTTGCCAGTCCCGATTTTCCAAACATCGGGTCGAACAGCGCAACGGCTTTACTTTTTGCATTCAGTGAAACCCAATCATCAAACGGCTTGTCGCTTCTATTGTCAATAAAGTATACCGTTCCTTCCGCACTCTTCCGTCGAATGAATGACAGTCCTTTTCCTGATACGTTTTCATTCCTTACCCTGGCAGCATCCATCAAGGCACTCATATCATCACCAACGAGAAAAACACCTTTGCCGATATTGGCCTTCTTCAATTTCCCTTCTTTATTAAATGATAATTGCGAATGTAGAGACTGAAACTGTTTTCTTCTCTGAGCTAGATCATTCCAACCAGGGACGTCGGTTGGCAGGTTCTTATAAACGAGCACAGTTGCACCGGCTTTGGCAAGGTCAACCAGCCTGCTCAATGATTCAGTAGAGATCAGTTTATTGGCTGGTAAGAGGATCACCCGGTAACTGTTACCTCCTGTCTGTATGGAAGAACCAGAAACCTTAAATTTTTTCAATTGGCGGTCTGAAAAGAAGTCGAAGCCGTAGCCCTTCTCCAGCATCCATTTGGAAACGTGTTCAAAATTAGTTCCCTCAAAGTTTTTTTCCATTCCATCGAAGTGTTGAAGGAGGTCTCTTCCCGGTTCTGAATATCGATCAACCAGCGGATAATACAATAAGACGTCATTATCGGGTCTGCCCTTCTGTAAAAAGGATTGAACTCTTGTGATGTAATTATTCAGTGTACCAAAATCCTTCCATTGAGGGTTAGTTGGCTGGAAATGAACCGCCGCATAGAACAGCCAACCTGGCCATGGAGCATCTTTTGGAGAATATTCACTTCCATGGTAGAAGATGTGGTTCACTCCACCTAAAAAGTATAGATCGATGGCCTTCTTCACGTCTCCCCAGGAAGAAAGAAAATGCTCATTCAGCCAGGTGCAGGATTCGGAAGAGGCTAAGGGTTTCCCGCCGACGTTTGCTGCCGATGTGGCAAACTTGAAGCGAAGAATGTCTGTACCTTCTGTTTCGGGTATATCAACGGCATCGTATAGATCCAAAGTGTTTGCAGGTGATCCATGAGACTGGTTTCGAACCATGGCGCCCTTGGTAGCTCCCCATTTCTTCCACTGCTGGGTAAAGTGCTCCAAAAGTAATTCATCGATCGTTGAGCGGTAGTCGTATAAAACCCTTGCATTTTTATCTGCCCCATCGTTTCCAAACAATGCAGGTAAGTTGGCTTTCAAATCATAACCTCTGCGTTTCTTAAATTCTTGAAAGAAGTCCGGCGTCCAGTTTGCCTGTCCCCTTGCGTCATCAACTTCATACGAATCGTTGAAGAATGCCCGCAGGTAAGAGATGTCTTTGCCCTGGAATGCTTCGTCGAATCTTTTGAAATAGTCTTTCGCGGCCTTTGATGAGAAATGGTCAATGGCGTACCCTTCACCACCAGGTGCAGCACGTTCTACCATCTTCCCGTGCAGACCAAGAAACAAGGCGTAGAGAGTCCACTTACCGGCAGGAGCGGTCCATTGCAGTTTCCCAGTGTGGTCCACTTTTGAAGTAAGGTCTATCACCTCTCCTTTATCGCCATAAGCCATAAGCGTTTGCAAGGGAAGTTTTCCCGGAAAAACAATTTGGTCTAAAGCGAGAGACTGCAGATTGCTGTTAGCACTTACAGGTTGTTGTATCGTATCGACACTAGCCGGCTTGTTGTTGGCGGTGCGAACCAACGCCTCCTGTTGATACTCAACCAGGTCTTTCAATTGGCCGCCACCTATGACAGTATACGTTTTGTAATAGATCGTTTTGCTCGCATCTTCATCCTTCACCCAGGGACCACCGAAAGGCCAACCTGTTGCATTGGCAAGATCAACGCCGAGCCCGAGCCGCTTCGACTCGTTTAAGGTGTGAAGAAAGACTTCGATCCACCCTGGTGACAAGAACTTGATAAAAGATTGCTCATAGCCATGGACTCCGTAGATGGGCGTTATTTCCACTCCCCCCAGCCCAGCTTTTTGAAATTGTTCCAGGTTCCATGTTAAGTTCTTCTTGGTTACGGCGCTACCCTCCCACCACCACCGTGTCCAGGGCTTTGTTGTCGTTGTAATGGAAGGCCATTGCAGTTGTGAAAATGAAAAGAAGGACGAATAAACGAGTACAAGAACAAAAACAAGCTTTTTCAACATTGTAAGAAATTAATTTACTCGAAAAAGACTCAAAAAAAACGGGAATAAGATGATTGTTCTTCCCTTCTTGTAACAACTCTTTTTCTCAAAGATTCTCTTGACTACAGACATTCGCGGCACTCACCTCAAACCTTATA
>DATDNL010000390.1:0-10728 GCA_036518315.1 Flavisolibacter sp.
TGAGGTCAACGATCCTTGGCATGTCGTTCTCTTTCAGTCCCCGCGTAGTCACTGCAGGAACGCCAACCCTGATCCCCGAAGTGACAAACGGGCTCTTGTCATCAAAGGGTACCGAGTTCTTGTTCAAGGTAATATGCGCCCGGTCCAATGTTTCCTGTGCTTTCTTGCCCGTAATATTTTTATTTCTAAGGTCGATCAACATCAGGTGGTTATCTGTTCCGCCGCTGATGATGTTGTATCCTTTTGAGACAAACGCCTTCGCCATCGCCTGCGCATTGCTTTGCACTTGCCTGGCGTACTGTGTATATTCTTCGCTTAATACTTCTCCGAAAGCTATAGCCTTGGCAGCAATCACGTGCTCAAGCGGTCCACCCTGTATACCCGGAAACACAGCCATATCAAGCAAATGGCTCATCATGCGGATATTACCTTTCGGGTCTTTCACCCCAAACGGGTTCTCAAAGTCCTTGCCCATCAAGATGATTCCACCGCGAGGACCGCGCAGTGTCTTGTGTGTGGTCGACGTCACAAAGTGGCAATGTTCAAAAGGGGAATTCAATAAGCCCTTAGCGATCAGGCCTGCAGGGTGGGCAATATCGGCCATCACAAAAGCACCTACTTCATCTGCCACCTTCCTGATCCTTGCATAATCCCAGTCGCGGCTGTACGCCGAAGCACCGCAGATGATCAACTGGGGTTTCTCTCTTCTTGCCACTTCTTCCATCTGCTCGTAATTCACCAACCCCGTTTCTTTTTCAACACCGTAAAAGAACGGCTGGTACAACTTGCCACTAAAGTTCACTGGTGAGCCATGTGTAAGGTGACCTCCCATGCTAAGGTCCAGCCCTAGGATCTTATCGCCTGCTTTCAGGACGGCGAGCAACACAGAAGCATTCGCCTGCGCTCCACTATGTGGCTGCACATTCGCATATTCGCAATTGAATACCTGCTTTATACGCTCAATTGCCAGCGTCTCCGTTTGATCCACAAACTCGCAACCGCCATAATATCTTCTGCCGGGATAACCCTCTGCATATTTATTGGTCATCACGTTGCCCATGGCTTGCATGACCTGCAACGAGGTGAAGTTTTCTGAAGCGATTAGTTCAATACCATTACGTTGGCGTTCGAGTTCTTTCTGAATAATGTCAAAAACTTGTTGATCTTTCTGCATGTGGTTTTATGATTTCTGTGCAGCTGATTATGTGTGTTTATAAATGGCTATACTCTTAAGTGAACCGTTATCGACGCTGCGATCGCTGCGGTTAAATTTCTTCAAGTTGTAAATGACTAAACCTCCAGTCTGCCGCCACTGTATTACCAACTCTTCACTGGATATTAAACCAGTAGCCACGATTTTCGGGCACAAAAATAAGGGCGAGCACATTAGAAAGCCCAAATAGTTGTTTACACTAAAATCCTTAATTTCACCCGCTTTTTATCATTAAAACTGTTCATGATGGCAGCAGCGTAGCACAGTGTTTTGAGCCATCAAAAGAGAACCGCATGAAAGCAATTATACCTGTAGCCGGAGCTGGAACGAAACTCCGTCCTCATACTTACACCCAACCTAAAGCATTAATTCCACTCGCAGGCAAAACCGTTCTAAGCATCATTGTTGATCAGCTTAAAGAGGCTGGTATTAACGAATTCATATTCATTGTCGGCTACCTCGGCGAGAAGATACAGGACTACGTAAAAGCTACCTATCCGGATATTGCGGCGCATTTTGTTTACCAAAACGATCGCCAGGGTATTGGCCATGCCGTACGCCTTACCAGGAGTATTGTGGCCAACGACGAAGTCATGATCGTGTTGGGAGATACCATCTGTGAGTACGACGTTGCCGCCGTCATCAACAATCCCTTCTCCATGATTGGGGTAAAGAAAGTCGACGATCCCCGCAACTTTGGTGTGGCGGAAATGGATGGCGACAACGACATTGCCCATTTGGTTGAAAAGCCGCAAATACCCAAGTCTAACCTGGCGTTGGTTGGTATTTATAAGGTGCGGGAATCGGATGCCTTATTTCAATGTCTCGATGCCAACATCAAAGGTGGATTCAAAACGCATGGTGAGTTCTCCATTACCGATGCCCTTGACTGTATGATCAAGAAAGGCGCACGCTTCAAATCGTTTAAAGTAGATAGTTGGTTTGACTGCGGAAGAAAGGAGACCCTCCTTGAGTCTAATGCTACCTTCCTCAAGAAATTCAATTCCCGCACGGAGCAATGCCCACAATTTGAGAATACAGTCTTGATCCAACCCGTGAGTGTGGGAAAGAATTGCACGATCAAGAATTCTATCATCGGGCCGAACGTCACCATAGGCGACAACACCGAAATTGACTATTCCATTATCAAGAGTTCTATTATCGGCTCCTTCTCCAACCTATATGATATTGTTCTCGATTACTCACTGATTGGCAGTGACACTACCATCCGCGGAGAAACAAGAACCCTGAACATCGGCGACAATACCGATATCGACCTCGGCTAGTCTCTGGCTGTGCGTATCAGCCCATTCTCCCATCTGCACATCCGCCCATAGTCCCATTGACTCGTTGACTCATCGTCACATTGGCTCATTGTCCCATTGCCACATTACCTTCACATCTGCACATTTGCACATCATTATGTTTTCCAACCGTATTACCCAACTCTTCAAAATTGACTATCCCATCATCCAGGCAGGAATGATCTGGGCCAGTGGATGGCGTCTTGCCAGCGCGGTAAGTAATGCAGGCGGCCTCGGACTCATAGGCGCAGGGAGCATGTATCCCGAGGTGCTTCGCGAACACATTCAAAAATGCAATGCGGCAACCGCGAAACCTTTTGGCGTCAACATTCCCTTGCTTTATAAAGACATAGACAAGCACATTCAAATTGTGATCGATGAGGGAGTCAAGATCGTATTTACCTCCGCAGGCAACCCCAAAACATGGACGCCGCTTTTCAAGCAAAATGGGCTTACGGTTGTGCATGTCGTTAGCAGCAGCAAGTTTGCTCTGAAGGCACAGGAGGCCGGTTGCGATGCAGTCGTGGCTGAAGGATTTGAGGCGGGTGGCCACAATGGAAGGGAAGAAACAACAACGATGGTTTTGATACCCGCTGTCAGTGAAGCCGTCTCCATCCCGGTTCTGGCCGCGGGCGGCATTGCCACCGGTCGCCAGATGCTGGCAGCCATGGTGCTCGGTGCCGAAGGTGTACAGATGGGCTCAAGGTTTGTCGCCAGCGAAGAAGCATCCTCACACCTCAATTTCAAGCAGGCGGTGATCAATGCAGCAGAGGGCGATACTTTCTTGTCCTTAAAGAAGTTGACGCCCGTGAGGCTGATTAAGAACAAGTTCTTCCAGGAAGTTCAGAAGGCTGAAGCCCGTGGCGCCGGAGAGGATGAATTGAAGGAACTGCTTGGCAGGGCAAGAGCAAAGAAAGGAATGTACGAGGGTGACCTGGAGGAGGGAGAACTGGAGGTAGGACAGGTCAGTGCTTTAATCCATGAAATACTACCGGCGGGAAGAATCGTTGAAAACGTGTGGCAGGAGTTTCTAACTTGCCTCAATAATCCATTAAAATAATAGTATATTTAATGTGTGGGATGACTTGTTCGAAGGGTGATCACCTATAAAGAACAAACCAATGAAATACAAACTGTTTATTCTGACAATGTTTTTTGCCGCTACTGCCTTCATAGCACGGGCAAATAACACCGATCCTTCTGCTGAAAATAGTGAAGCAAGTACAAAGACCGATATCGCCGGCGGCGTTATTCATTCAAACAGCAAAAAGCCTTTGAGCAACGTTAGCGTTACGGCCTATTCTTCCACTAAGAAGGAAAAAGTGGTTTACACCGATGCTAATGGTTATTACGCCTTCAGCGAACTAAGGGCAGGTACCTATAAACTGGTATTCGAAAAAGATGGCTTCAAGAAAGTCACCAGGGAAAAAGTGACCATCCGACCTGACGAAGGATGCCAGTTAAACGTGGAAATGGAAGACGAGGAAGATTTCCATATACTACCCGGTTCTTTCTTCGATTTTGATTGATATCTATTTCATTGTTGGAATTGGGATGTGTGTATCACGTCCCAATTTTTTTTGTTGTGCTTTAAGATGGAGATACCCTCTGCTATCCATTCTTCCGTGAACTGCTTCTCCGCAAACCAGGGCCATATCTCATAGAAGCTTTTTTTGTATAAATCCCTGGTGGCAATCGTAATGTGCGGGTGAAAGGGCCTTGTTTCGATCTTGATATTGTAAAAGGCATTTTCTATAAAAAAGTTGTCCATCATTTGTTTGGCTCCCCTTAATTCGTCTGTCACTATAGGTTCGATAAAGATTGTTTTCGGCTTGAACGCAGAGAAGTTGTTGGTGGAAATAGTAAACTGGTATAGTTGTTTGCTAAGCTTGTCCAGGTCAGCCGTCAAAGAGCCTTCTTTTTCTTCTTCCATCCAGAAGGGAGGTACCAACGTTATGTGAGCAGGGGATTTCAAGCCAACCTTGCAATTGTATTTCTCGAGCATCATGTTCTTATACTTCAGAACTTTTTCGTTCAGAAAGGCAGGCAGCACAATGGCGATAAAATACATCTGCATACTACTAAGATAAGCCCGGCAGACGGGCTTTTGCTGGTCAGCCAACTGTTTATAATTGCACCTGATCAGGGTCATTGCAATTGTCAAATATTGCATCAATATTGCCGGGCGGTTTTTGTTATTCTCTCGCCTTCCGTTTTTTCCAAGTCAGTTTAGCATTGGCAGCGCGTTTAAGGTCGAAGAAGGTCGAAGGATGGTCGGACTTTCGTCGGGGTGTGGTCGTGGCAACCTATTACTATCCTTATGGTATCCTATTACTATCCTTATATCATCCTATTACTGTGTTATTAGTATTCGGTTAGCATCTGCTAACCATCTGCCTGCCATTCTTATGCGACCGGTTTAGTTCCGGCGGGTTACGGGAAGTAGATGTGAACGGCTTAGAAAAAGATCGAGGGAGAAGGAAGAGCCGAATGCTTCCATAACCCGACGGTGCTGAACAGCCGAGCGTAGTTATGGGGCATGTTCGTTTACCGCGGCGACAAACTCTAAACGCTAACAGGTGAATGTAGTGCAGGAGGCATCAATAAAAATCCCGCCTTTACGGCGGGATCGGAGTTGGTTTGGTTAAGACAAGCCTCTTTAGTCGTTATGTATATCGAAATTGTCGTCGTCTTTCTTTAGAGTGAAATCCTTCTTGCCCTTCAAATAGTTGTTATACTTTTTTACTACTTCCGCTCCTTGCTTTTTCCCGTTGATGATCAAGTCGCCATTTTTGTACTGGATCGTATAGCTTTTATCCTTGTCTATCAAACCGTCCTTGTCCAGGCCATCAATAAAAGCCTTGTACTCGGTCAATTCCTTTTTGGCCTTTTCAATACTCTGACGGGCGTCCTGCATAGATTTCTCCAACTCGGGCTTCATCTTTTTTAGGTTCTCTTCAATGCCTTTCATATCGATCTGCTTTACCTTGTCCAGTTCTGCCTTTATTTTTTCGACATCAACTTTTGCGATGGACGCATTGATATCGGCCTGCAATTTGGCGACATCAATTTGCTTCATTGCATTCTCCAATTGAATCTTCACATCTTTCATGTCAACTTTGTCAAGGTTTTCCTTCAGGTCAGCCTTCATTTTCTCAAGGTCCACTTCCTTCATGGCCTTAGCCACTTCGTCCTGTATTTTCCTGGCATCTATTTGCTTCACTGCCTCGTCGATCTGCAACTTCATTTTCTCAGCGTCGAAATGGGCGTTGTCCAACGCGTCCTTCATCTCTTTGTCCCAGTTCTTTTCCTGCAAAGTGCGCTCGAGTTCTTTCTGGCTTTTTTCCAGTTGCTCTAAAGCGTCATCGATGTTCTTTACCTTATTCTTATCAGGAACTGTGTCAGTAATAGTGCGTGTGCCTTTACCTGGTTGTACTTGCCATGCCGCTGCTGTTACCACGAGGGCAGAGATAACAAGGAGAGTGGGTAGTTGCTTTAGCCAGAAATCCCTTTTCATAGACTGTGTTTTTATAATGAATAATAACTTACTACAAATGTACGATGCTTTTCGTAACTAGAACGTCACTCGTGTAAATTCTCCCTTGCAGGATGAGAATAAAAAAAGTGCCTTTGTTCGGGGCACTTTTCAGAGGGAAAAGCTTGTTCTAACTTTTAGCGAGCGCCCATTTGATCATTTCCTTCCAGCTGGCTTTTTTACCGTACATCAAAATACCGGTGCGATAGATCTTGCCCGCGAACCAGGTGGTAAAAATAAACCCGAGCACTAGCAAGGCCATCGATAAACCGAGCTGCCACCAGGGAACGGTGCCCGGCACGCCAAAAGGTATCCTTGCCATCATTACAATAGGGGAACTAAAGGGAATAATGCTGGCCCAGAAGGCAAGCGGCCCGGTTGGGTCTGCCATGGCACTGGTCATCATTACAATCGAAAATATAACCAGCATGGTCACAGGGAAAGCCAGTGATTGCGCTTCCCTCATGTCTTCGTTCACGGCACTGCCAATTGCGGCATACAAAGACGAATAGAAGAAGAATCCACCCAACAGGTAAAAGGCAAAGCAGAAAATGATCAGGGGCAAATTGATACTGGTGAAAACCGTCTGAACACTCCCCACCAGTCCCGAAATATTATTACTGCTGCTGCCCGATGCTTTTGTGACATTATAAATAATGAAAACAAAGGCAATCCACAAACCGAATTGTGTTAAGGCAACCAGTCCAATACCGATGATCTTTCCCAGCATTAATTGAAAGGGCCTGATTGACGAGACTACCACTTCAGCAATGCGATTCGTCTTTTCTTCCATCACACCCATCATTACCTGGGATCCGTAGATTAACATGATGAAGTAGATGAGGAACCCACAAGCATAGCCAATACCGCTGGCAATCTTTGCATTTGATTTTTCATCATTCACGTTCTTCGCATCGATGGTGATCTTGCTCTGATTCAAGATCTGTCTTTTGCTTTCGTCTATTCCCAGCTTTTCAGATTTGATGCGCGACCAAATAGCATTGAGCTTGCTCTCTACTTGCATTACAGGTGCCACCCCGTAGGTCTTGCCTGTTTTAAGAGGAACGTTTTTGGCGCCTTCCTGCCAATCGGAAGGTGGAATCACTATATAAGCATCATAACCCATAGACGTATAGTTCTTCTTAACGCTATCAGGGTTAGTAGTGATGTATTCAATATAAGAACTACTGTCTGCCAGGTTCGACTGAGCTACAATCGCTTTGTTAAAATAGCCCGACGAGTCAATCAGCGCCACGTGAAGCTTACGTGTAGTCTTCCCGGCTATGTAACCTGTTCCGAAAATCAGCCCCAAATACAGGAGGGGAAATAAAATAGTGGAAATAATAAATGTCCTCTTTCGTACACGGGTAATGTATTCGCGACCTATTACCAAAAAGGTTTTGTTCATATAATGAGTTTAAGCAGTTAGGTTTTGGAATTGGCGGCTTGCTGGTGTGTCTTCAACCACCCGTATAAAAATATCGTTCAGTGATGGAAGTATTTCATTGAAAGAACGAATGTTGGCATTGGATTGCAGAAAGTAGCGCAGTACATCGTTAGGTGAATGCGCTTCGTCGATCTTTACAACAAGGGAATAATCGTCGTTCTGCCTTACTATAGTGAAAGAGTTATTGTTAACATTCAATGGCATGGCGTCGAAACTGATCTTAAAGAGGTTTTCTTTAAACCGTTGTTTGACGTCTTTGACGGTGCCGTCAAGTATCTTTTGTCCCTTATTGACGAGAATGATATGATCACAGATCTCTTCCACCTGCTCCATGCGATGGGTGCTGAATATAACAGTAGTACCGTTTTGAGCCAGCCTGAAAATTTCGTCCTTGATGAGGTTACTGTTCACCGGGTCGAGACCACTAAAGGGTTCATCCAGGATAATTAAAGTCGGATTGTGCAAAACAGTGATAACGAACTGCAGTTTCTGCGACATACCCTTCGAAAGGTCTTCCACCTTTTTATTCCACCAGCTTTCCATTTCCAGCTTTTCAAACCATTCTTTTATGAGTTGAGTAGCCCTTTGTTTGCTGAGACCTTTTAGTTGTGCTAAATAGAGCGCCTGTTCGCCGATCTTCATCTTCTTATAAAGACCTCTTTCTTCCGGCATGTAGCCAATTCGCTCGATGTCTCGCAGAGGATCGAACTTCTTTCCTTCAAAAATAATTTCACCTGAATCGGGATAAATAATGCCGGTGATCATTCGAAGCAAAGTTGTCTTACCGGCTCCGTTAGGCCCCAGCAACCCAAAAATGCTTCCCGGGGTAACTGAGACAGAAATATCATCGACCGCTTTTTGAGTAGCAAAGTATTTCTTGACATTATGCGTCTCAAGAAGGTGCATAGGCAGTTTGTTTAAAGATTAAAAGTAATATCAAAAGCCCTCACCGGAAGAAAAAAGGATAAATGGTGTTACCGGTGATATGAATCCCTCGTTTGGAGATACGAAACATATTTGCCTGGCAACCCTCAAACGAAAAGCTTCCCGTTGCCGGGAAGCTCTATTATACATCATAACAAGGGTGAACAATATTACAACTTCGGTCCTGCTTCCAATATTTCTTTTGATACACCACGCGCGTACTTCTCGAAGTTCTTGACAAACAGGGAAGCCAGGAATTTGGCCTTATTATCATATGCTGTTTTGTCGCTCCATGTGTTCCTTGGAATAAGAATCTCATCGGGCACACCTGGCACTTGTTTCGGAATAGCAAATCCAAACACCGGGTCTGTGGTCGTTTCTGCTTTTTCCAATTGTCCATTCAATGCAGCGGTTATCATAGCCCTCGTATAAGAAAGCTTCATTCGATTTCCTACACCGTAAGAGCCGGCTGTCCAGCCGGTATTGACCAACCAGACATTGACGTTGTGCTGTTCCATCTTTTTCCCGAGCATGGCAGCATACTTGCCGGGATGCAGTGGAAGGAAAGGCGCACCAAAACAGGCACTGAAGGTCGGCTTGGGTTCAGTGACACCAGCCTCGGTACCTGCCACCTTAGCAGTATAACCTGAAATGAACTGGTACATCGCTTGTCCCTTGGTCAACTTCGAAATGGGAGGAAGCACACCATAGGCATCGCAGGTGAGGAAGAAAATATTCTTTGGAATGTTACCGACGGAAGGCTCCTGCGCATGTTCCATGAAAAACAGCGGATAGGAGACCCTCGTGTTCTCCGTAATGGAGCCGTCATCGAAGTTGATGCGGTTAGTACCGGGATGAAAGGTTACGTTTTCCACAATGGCACCGCGCCTTATAGCACCATAGATCTCAGGCTCTTTCTCTTCTGAGAGCCCGATCAACTTTGCATAGCAACCACCTTCGAAATTGAAGATATTGTCTTCAGTCCAGCCGTGTTCATCATCACCAATCAATTTGCGGCTGGGATCATTACTCAAAGTGGTTTTCCCGGTTCCACTCAATCCGAAGAAAATAGCAGTATCACCATCCTCGCCCATGTTGGCCGAGCAGTGCATACTCAACACATTTTTCTCGTGCGGAAGAATGTAATTAAGAATGGAGAAGATACCTTTTTTGGTTTCCCCCGTGTACGCTGTGCCTGCAATTAGAATAGTTCTGTGACGGAAGGAAACGATAACAGCATTTGACTGGCGAACACCACATTCCTTTGGGTCTAGTTTCAGATCGGGTGCGGAGATGACCGTCCAATCGGGTCTGAAGTTTTCAAGCTCGTCCTCTTCCGGACGGAGAAACATATTGTAACCAAACAGGTTAGTCCACGGCTTCTCTGTAACTAAGCGGATGTTCAGGCGGTAGCGGGGATCGGCACAAGCATAACAGTCGCGAACCCACATTTCCGTCTTTTGATTGAGGTAGTCCATAATCTTCTCATGAACAATATGGAAATACTTCTCTTCGATAGGAATATTGAACTCATTCCAGTCGATGATGTGTTCCGTTGTGGGATCCTTTACGGTGAATTTGTCCTTGGGGCACCGCCCCGTGAACTGGCCGGTGTGAATGGCCAAGGCACCCGTACTCGTTAGGGTACCTTCACCAATGCGCAATGTGTCTTGAATTAAGTCTTCAGGAGTGGACTGGTAGTGAATACTATGGATATATTTCAATCCCATATTCACCAGTTTTTCCCTGGGAATAGCAATAATAGGTACTGACATAGTTAAGCAATCGTTTAAGGGCACAAAGTTAAGCCATAAAAAGCGTGGGCCATAGTCACGTGTAGCCCATACACATTGTTAAATCGTTGAGGGTAAGCATTATTTGCGGTGAATTTTCACCATTCGATACTTGTTTAGAACACGGATGACACGGATCAGACGGATTTACACGGCAAACATTTAAAATTGTTGGATAGTTTTCTATATGAAGCACGAGGCGATAACAAACAAAATCATCCAGGCATTTTTCAAAGTATATAATGCATTGGGTTATGGATTCTTAGAAAAGGTCTATCGCAATGCGTTGTGTTGTGAATTGAAAGAGTTGGGTCTTAAGGTTTCCATGGAGAAAAAGATTGTTGTTTATTACAAAACCTACCCTGTCGGCGAATACTGTGCTGATCTATTGATTGAAGATGTTGTTATTTGTGAACTGAAGACGAGTGAAACTCTCTGCGAGTCCGACGAAAATCAGCTTATCAACTATCTGAGAGCCACTGAACTCGAAGTCGGTTTATTGCTAAACTTCG
>DATDNL010000391.1:0-3714 GCA_036518315.1 Flavisolibacter sp.
TGGTGCAAAGCTCAATGCAGAAATTGTTATGGACCAACTGAAAATGTTGAATCCGGGTGGGTTGAATAAGTATATGAAGTAGTTTTGGACACTTCGGGAATTATCATGTTAAGAACCTTATTAATTTGCTTGCTTGCAATAGGGGCGGTGTCTGCATCCTCACAAAAAATCGACAGGAAAGCTTTAGTACTTCGGCATAATATCATTCTTACGAAAGCAGATTCACTTTCGTCGATCACCTTAGGTAATGGTCGTTTTGCCTTTACGACTGACATAACGGGCCTCCAAAGCTTTCCTCTTAACTATCAAAAAGGTGTTCCTTTAGGCACACAATCCGAATGGGGATGGCATAGTTTCTCAGATACTGTTGGTTATAAAAGGGAAGAGGCCTTAAAGAACTATCATTTGAATGGCCGCGATGTCAGCTACATGGTGCAATGGAATTCACCCGAACGAAAGAAGAAGGTTTCGGATTGGTTCCGCCAGAATCCACATCGTCTGCAACTAGGTAACCTTGGATTTGAGATCACAAAAAAGGATGGTTCACTAGCTACAGTAAACGACCTTAAAAGCGTTTACCAGGAACTTAACTTCTGGACCGGGAAACTGCGTTCCCATTTCGAGGTGGAAGGTGTTCCGGTCGAAGTGGCCACCTATTGTTCAGGTGTCGATGATGCTATTGGCGTTAAAGTGCGCTCGCCGTTGATCAAAGAAGGAAGACTAAAAATAAGGCTGGTGTTACCCTATCCCACCGGTGCCTGGGCGGATGAAGGAACAAATTATTCAAACGCAGATAAGCACCGGTCCTCGATCATCTTCTCTCATGACAATGGAGCCGTAATTGTACACCAGTTAGACACGACAAAGTATTATGTCAGTTTCAAGTGGGAGGGTACCGGAATGATCGATCAAAAAGAAAAGCATTACTTTCTAATTACGCCCGATCCTAAGGACGACTTGTTTGATCTTACTGCAAAATTCACTGCTAAGAAGGACCCCGGGTTATTACCCAGTTTTATTGATGTTAGGGTTAGCAGTGAAAACACATGGAGAGACTTCTGGAGTAGCGGGGGTGCTATTGATTTCTCGGGCAGCACTGATAAAAGAGCTTTCGAATTGGAAAGAAGATTAGTTCTTTCACAATACCTGTTAAAAGTGCAGGAAGCAGGAGATTATCCGCCGCAGGAAACCGGGTTAACTTATAACAGTTGGTTTGGAAAGCCTCATTTGGAAATGACCTGGTGGCATGCTGCCCATTACGCTTTATGGGGACGAATACAATACCTGGAAAAACTGATGGATTGGTATGCCTCCGTGGCCGATAAAGCAAAAGACATTGCAAAAAGGCAAGGCTATGATGGTGTTCGGTGGCAGAAAATGACCGACAACCAGGGAGAAGAATCTCCATCGTCTGTGGGAGCATTCTTAATCTGGCAGCAGCCACATTTCATCTACTTCGCGGAGCTCTGTTATCGTGACCACCACGACGCGAAAACTTTAAATAAATACAAAGACCTTGTCTTTGCTACCGCCGATTTTATGGCGTCGTTCGCCCATTATGATTCTGCAAAAAGAAGGTACATTTTGGGTAAAGGTGTAATTGCTGCGCAGGAACGTTTCAAGGCGGAACAGACATTTAATCCTACCTATGAATTGGTATATTGGAAATGGGCGTTGATGGTTGCCCAGCAGTGGAGGGAAAGGCTGAAACTTCCCCGAGATAAAAAATGGGACGATGTAATTAATCATCTTTCTTCATTACGGGTAAAAGACAACAAGTATTTGTTTACGGAAAGTGCAACCGACTCCTACACGAACCCGGAGTTTAAAACTGACCATCCGTCCGTACTTGCGGCATTGGGTGTAATGCCTTCCACAGGCCAGGTGAGCCAAACTACAATGAAGAATACATTCGAGTGGATCTGGAACAACTGGAATTGGAATCAAACCTGGGGTTGGGATTTTCCAATGACAGCCATGAGTGCGACACGATTGGCAATGCCAGGCAAAGCGATCGACGCCTTGTTGATGAAAATTCATACCAACACCTATCTCCCCAATGGGAACAACTACCAGGACACACGCTTGCGCATTTATCTACCCGGCAACGGCGGATTGCTGACAGCCATAGCCATGATGGTTGCAGGATATGATGGTAACACGACTGCATTACCCGGAATCCCTAAAGACGGCAAATGGGTAGTTAAATGGGAAGGGTTGAAAAAAATGCCCTGATCAAATATCATAGAAGGTTTACAATTCGTGGCAGATATTTGCACATCTTTTACATTCAAAATTCCTTGAGATGAAGTACAGGTTGTTTAAACAATATAAGATCGCTGAGATTGGCTTGGGTACGTGGCAACTAGGAAGTGCCGACTGGGGCGTTGTGAATGATGAAGAGGCGTTTTCAATTTTACAGGCCTATGTGGATGCAGGTGGAAACTTTATCGATACTGCCGATGTTTATGGCCTGGGGATCAGTGAACGGGTGATAGGGCGTTTCTTGAAATCGGTCGACAAAGAGATTTTTGTCGCTACTAAGTTGGGTAGGCGCGGAGATGGTGCTTGTGGTTGGCCGCAGAACTTTACTTACGATGGCATGAAGAGTAATATCGAAAGCTCTTTAAAGAACCTGGATGTGTCCAAACTCTTTCTCGAACAATTGCATTGTATTCCAACTGAGGAATTACGTTCAGGGAAAGTCTTCGACAACTTCAGAAAGTTACAAGCGGAAGGATTGATTGAGAACTTCGGCGCAAGCGTAGAAACGAGCGAAGAGGCATTGATCTGCCTCGAACAGGAAGGACTCGCTTCTTTGCAGATCATCTTCAATTTATTCCGTCAACACGTGGCGGACGAAGTATTTGCCAAAGCCCGGGAGAAGGGTGTTGCGATCATTGTACGCGTTCCTCTTGCAAGTGGACTGCTCACGGGCAAGTTTAATGAACAAACAAAATTTGCCGCGAACGATCACCGTAACTATAATGCCAACGGGCAGGCTTTCAATGCAGGTGAAACCTTTTCAGGAATCGAGTTTAACGAAGGGATACAATTATCACGTAAAATAGCCGCTTTATTACCTGGTGATAAAATGGCCCAGTGGTCGTTGCGTTGGATTCTTGACCATCCTGGAGTAACTACGGTGATACCGGGTGCAACGAAGATCGAGCAGGTAAAATCGAATGTAGCTGCTTCTGATTTGCCCCCTTTATCTCCCGATGCGCATCAAAAATTAAGGGCATTGTACGACGAAGAGATCAAACCAAAAATAAGAGGTCATTACTAAACGACTTTGGGGTACGTGGTGATTTACTATGCTAGCTGTCCTGGTTTCAACAGATCCACGGCTCTTATTGTCATAAGCAGCTCTTCACAGTTTTAACATGTCTTATTAACTCTGGTCATTTGATCTTGACGAATATTTTTCTATAATTGAATTCATGTGCAACCTTGTCTTTCATCACGGCCGAAACACAATGAGCATTTCAATTTGCTCACATACAGATCCTACCTTACAGGCACCTTATAGGCTCCTTATAGGCACCTTTTAGGCACTTTATAGGCACCCCAATCTATTGATAAGCTTAGTACAACTTTAGTCAAATTATACCCCAAACCGTACCTGCCTTATGGTTGCTCTATGCCTTCCCTTAGTAAACCATAGGGCCAGTCTAATTGAAAATTGAACATTGAACATTGAACATCCTGCTC
>DATDNL010000392.1:0-5402 GCA_036518315.1 Flavisolibacter sp.
CCAATCGAAGGCATTAGCCGCATACGCCGTATGCGGCTTTATTTTATTATTGAGGACGGACGGCTTCAATATATTTTTTTGTACAAGCTTCTTCTTACCTTCCATAATAGCTTCCTGCACAGTCTTCTCCTGCATCCATTCAGCTTGTGGTGGCTCGAAGCCTACCTTGTCTTTTCTCCACACGATCTCTCCCGGCAGCAAAGTATCGACTGATTTGCGCAACAGCCACTTTGTCCACCCATCGTGAATCTTGAACTGTGGTGGCAATGAGAATAGGAATTCGACCATCTGGTGGTCGAGAAAAGGAAGCCTAACCTCTACTGCGTGAGCCATACTGTTTCGATCGGCATAACGTAAGAGTTCTTCAAGGCCGTTGACAAACGTATTATAATACAAAGCGCCGTTCAGGTCAAAGGTGGACGGTGTTGCGTAAAACGAGCTTTGTTTATTCAAGAAAGCAAATTCCCTGTCAAGATCGGGGTGCTGAAACGCTTTTTTTGATTTGCGTGTCTGTATGAAACCCGCTGCAAACTCCGGAATAACGGCAGCAATACGATTGGCCAGGCCGAAGGATTGTTCGATGCCCAGGGAGTGGGCAGCACTCATTTCTTTGCTTTTTGCTAATTTCTTTCCCCTATACAATTCTTGCCAGTACCACCGGTAATACTTTGAGTAGCCGGCGAGAATTTCGTCTGCGCCCTGGCCGTCCAACAAAACGGTGACACCGTTTTGTTTGGCCAATTGAAAGACTTTGTATTGAGCCAAGACGCTTGCAGAGCCGATAGGTTCGTCCTGGTGACGGATTACGTCTTGCACCAGGTCTACGACCTCATTTGCGTTGATAGTGGTCACAAATTGTTGCAGGCCGAATTGCTTTGACACTGCCTCTGCATATCTGAGCTCATCCCTTTCAAACTTTTGAAAGGAGGCGGTGAAGGATTTGTGGGAGTATTGATCGGAAGCCTGTTGATTACAGAAGGCAACTATAGAAGAACTATCGAGACCACCGCTTAGGCTTGTACCTATGCTAACATCGCTTCTTAGTCTGCGTTTTATTGATTGCGAAAACAAATCCCTGAACTGCTCGATAGCCTCTTGTTCTGAAACGTCCTTTATCGCGGGATAAACCTGCCAATAGTTTTCGATCTCCAATTGGTGGCTGGTAAGCGAATAGGTCAGGAAGGAAGCTGCCGGAAGTTTGCGAGTATTAAGGAAGAACGTTTCGGTCGCGTCGGCCGGGTTGGTGGTATACCCTATTGTGAGAAAATTATACAGCATGGCAGGATTTACCTTTTTATCAACCCCCATGTTCCATAAGGATTTCATTTCCGAAGCAAACAGAAACTGGCTTTCATCATAAAAAAAGTAGAATGGCTTTTCGCCCAGTCGATCTCTTGCAGCAAATAATTTCTTTTGCTGTTCATCCCAAATTGCGAACGAGAACATACCGTCAAAGCGCTGAAGGCAGGTGCTGCCCCATTGATCATAAGCAGCCACTATAACTTCTGTATCGGACCGTGAGACGAATTGGTAGCCTTTCTGTTCCAACTCTTGCCTGATCTCAATATAATTGTATATCTCTCCATTGTGAATAATAGTATACCGGTCGAGATAATGCATCGGCTGGGCCGCGTCTTGGCTAAGATCAATGATGCTTAAGCGGCGATGCCCAAAGGCAACCGTGGTATCCTTGCTAACCCAGGTGGCTTCACCGTCCGGCCCGCGATGGCGGAGGCATTGACTTGCTGAACGAATTCGTTCTTCAAAAACAAGTTGAGGATTGCTGCTGATGATGCCAACAATGCCGCACATTACTTCTGTTTATATTCAATTGGCAAACGCGCTTCTATGTTATCCCATGCCATGACGAGATCTGCACCCGAGTCTGAAGGTTGGAACACCATCGAGAAGTATTCCACAGATTGATTTTTAACCGCGGAGGGAATAGTAAAGCGATAAAGGTCTTTGGAAGGATCAAGCGTCAGGCCCCAGCTAAAAAGATTGCTATTGAAAACGATTGTCCACTTGTCGACTTCGGGGATACAGTACAAAATATAGCGTCCTTTTGGAACCGTTTTCCCTTGTATAGTTACAGGCATGAATAACTCGATCTCTGTTGCTTCGTTAGCACCCAGGCGCCAACGCTCTCCATATTTCACGAGGTTGCCGAAAATCTTTCTCCCCTGCTTATGAGGGCGGCTATAGATGATCCTTGCGACCGGAAGCGATTTTTTCGTAGTGAGTTTCGGATAGTCAACAGGTAGCCAGGCCATATCCATTGGAGAAACATCCACAGGCACATAGGGATTTGCCATTTCACCAATGACAATGCTGGAGTCTTTGGGCAATAATTTGGGTTTCGAATTGGAGGAAGTTGATTTATGCCCGGTGTTAGTGTCATTACAGGATAAAAGGCCCGCCAACAGAATGAGTCCACTCAAATATTTCATTGCGAAAAAATACAGCTTTTCGTGTAGCAGACCAAAGCCGCTTTTGAAGCCAGGAGCTGTAATCTCCTGGTAGAAGTCACAGGTCCTGTTGTTTATTCCCTACGACTTCAACCAAAGAGAAGTAACGACAACAGCCATATTCGCGGGGTTACCATACGGTCATTGTTGAAGAGTACCCGTTTTAATTTGTTAACTCTTCCCGATTAATTTGTGAAGGAACTTTATAAATTGCCCGAAGTCTATCCGTTCCAATAGGTGATCAGAAGGTTACGAACAATCACAATTACAATCGCCAGGATGAGTAAAAAGAAGATCAGGTGAACGATATAGTTTTTGTGAGCAACCTTCCTTTCTTCCTCGTCCGGATTGTTGTTTGACTCGATATAAAAATGAACCAGGCGATAACCCCTAAAGATTAAAATACCGACCGATACTGACAATATGACGAAAAGAAATCCCATTAGGTTCAGACAGTTGACTTATTTATTGTCCTCGGGAAGGGTTACCCAGTGATGTCCATCTTTAGCAATAAGAGCTTCTGCATCCTCAGGTCCCCAGGAGCCCGGTGCATAGTTAGGAAAGTCAACAGGCGACCTCGTTTGCCATGCATCCAGGATCGGCTCGATAATCGTCCACGCAGCCTCCACTTGATCGGCCCTCATAAACAATGTAGGATTGCCTTCAATTACATCTTCCAACAGCGTCTCGTATGCCTCCGGTTGCTTTTCGTTGCTGCCGTAAGCGTCGGAATAACTAAATACCATGTCGACAGGCTGAAGAGCCATATGCGGACCTGGTTGTTTTGCCTGGAAACGTAAGCGAATATCCATCTGAGGCTGAATGGAGATCAGCAACCGGTTGGGTCTCCAGGTCTCTCCCGCTTCGGGAGGAAATGCATATTGTGGCGCCGACTTAAATTCAACAGTGATCAAAGTGTTTTTGGAATGCAAGGCCTTTCCCGTTCTAACATAGAACGGAACATCCTTCCAACGCCAATTATCAACAAAAAACTTGACGGCCGCAAAGGTTTCCACATTGGAGGTTGGTGAAACATTCTTTTCTTCACGGTAGCCAACGATCTGTTTACCTTCCATCCATCCTTTTCCGTATTGTCCACGTACGGCATTTAGATGCACTTCTTCCTTTCTCCATTTGCGAATTGCGCTAAGCACATCTACCTTTTTGTTTCGTATTTCATCTGCCTCGAAGGAAACCGGCGCTTCCATCGCAATCATACAAAGGAGTTGCAGAATATGATTCTGAACCATATCACGCAGAGCACCCGCCTGCTCATAATAACTGCCACGATCCTCAACCCCGATGGTTTCAGCGGCTGTTATTTGAACATTATCGATGTAGTGGCTGTTCCAAATAGGTTCAAACAAAGCATTGGCAAAACGTAAGGCCAGTATGTTTTGAACGGTTTCCTTACCAAGGTAGTGGTCGATACGGTAAATCTGTTCCTCTTTAAACATCTCTCCAAGCCTCATGTTTAACTCTGTAGCACTCTGTAGGTCATGGCCGAAGGGCTTTTCAAACACCATTCTCGAACGTTTGCAGTCCTGGGTAAGCTTTGATTTGTGCAGTTTCTCCGCGATGGTAGGTGCCAACTGCGGCGCAACCGACATGTAGTAGACGAGTGTGGGCTTAGACTTCCATACTTCTTCGGCTTTGTGAACTCTCGTCAGCATGTTCTTATACGTACTGTCGTTTGACAGGTCAGCCTGCATGTACTCAATCGAGGAAGCGAACTCCTTCCAACTCGTCTTCACTTCTTCCTTTCGCCGGGAGTGTTCCTCCACTCCTTTTTTAGAGTGATTTCGAAAAGCGATGTTGGTGAATTCCGTTCTACCGATTCCGACGATGAGAAAATTTCCAGGCAGATAGTGATCGAGATAAAGATTATAAAGCGCGGGCATTAGCTTACGATAGGTAAGATCGCCGCTGCCTCCGAAAATAAAGATGATGGTTGATTGCGTTTCGTTTGCCATAATTATTCATTTGTATCAACATGCCATTCTGTATGAAATACTCCTTCCTTGTCTATGCGCTGATAGGTATGTGCACCGAAGAAATCTCTCTGAGCCTGTATCAGGTTTGTAGGCATCCGGTCACTGAGGTATGCATCATAATAACTCAAGGCACTCATCATACCACCCATTGGGATCTTTGCGTTTATACCAAGCTGAATTACCTGACGCATACTGTCCTCCCTCGCTTTAAGAAGTCCTGCAATTTCGCCATCGAGTAATAAATTCGGCAGCTTTGGATCTTTGTTAAATGCCTCGGTAAAATTGCCAAGAAGGGCAGAGCGTATGATACACCCTGCTTTCCACACCTTGATGACATCCCGTAAGGGAATGTTCATCTTCAATTCATCGGAAGCGACTGCCAACATACTTAAACCTTGTGCGTATGCAATGGCGAAAGAAAAAGCCAGGGCATTCTCCAGGTGATCAAGATCATTCTGAGTGACTTCGATCCTGCCGAGAACCGGCTTATATAGTTTAGAAGCTTGCACCCTCTGTGTCTTATACACGGAAAGATCACGCATAGCCACCGCAATATCAATTGTAGGAATGGATACCGGAAGGTCCATCGCCTCCTGGGACGTCCACTTACCCGTCCCTTTCGAACCTGCCTGGTCAAGGATCTTATCTACCAGGAAATCAGAAGGATCCTTGGTATCACTATCTTGTGTTTTGAATACCTCAGCAGTAATTTCAATCAAGTATGAGTGTAACTGTCCTTCATTCCATTTTTTGAAGACGCTGTGTAAGGATTCATTACTAAGCATGCCCCCGCGATGTAAAAGATCATATACCTCGCTGATCATCTGCATGATGGCATATTCAATACCATTGTGCACCATTTTCACGTAATGACCAGCAGCATTGTTTCCCATATACGCGACGCAGGGCTCACCATCTGCTTTTGCAGCAATCGCTTCCA
>DATDNL010000393.1:0-7819 GCA_036518315.1 Flavisolibacter sp.
GATTATCATTGGACAGAGACCTTGATGAAGAACATTCCATTAGGTATGATGTGGGGAACCGGTCTCCATTATTACACGATTCCTTCCGGCAACTGGGGACACAAAGGCTCAGCAACCAACTTCGACGAAAAGGAATATTTCGGAACCATGAAGAACTGCCTGCGGATGGAAGAACTGGTATCAAAGCATTCTGCCATCATGGATAAATATGATAGCGCCAAGAGGGTAGCACTGGCAGTTGATGAATGGGGCATCTGGACCGACGTTGAACCCGGCACCAATCCTGCATTTCTATACCAACAGAATAGCTTGCGTGATGCAATCGTAGCAGGAAGCACATTAAACATCTTCAATAACCACGCCGACCGCGTTCGTTTGGCTAATTTGGCGCAGACAGTGAACGTCTTACAGGCCTTGGTACTTACCCAGGGAGCAAAGATGTTACTCACGCCAACTTATTTCGTTTTTGATCTTTACAAGGTTCACCAAAACGCTAAGTTGATACCAATAGAATTCCAGAGCCCTGATTATGTCAACGGTGATCAGAAGCTTCCGGCGTTGAACGCCTCTGCATCTAAGGATTCAACAGGTGCTATACACATTTCGCTGGTCAACATCGATGCGACGCATTCTATTACAGTACAGGCTACTTTGGATGGTAACGCAAAGTCGGTAACAGGGCAGATCCTCACCTCCGGCAAGATCAATGATTATAATAGCTTCGATCAACCGAATAACGTGATCATAAAACCATTTAGCGGGGCAAAGCTGGCAGGCAATAAGTTAACGATTGACGTTCCGGCAAAAAGTGTGGTGGTTATTGAATTGAGGTAGGCCTGCGAACGGTAAGTTTGTTCAAAATAGGACCTTTGTTGCACTTGAGATAGTGGAAAGACGTTACACAACGCCGTGCCGCCAATTGAAATAATATCCATAACTGTAAACTTCAAACAATGTTGTACAGGAAAATAATTGCAGTATGTTTCGCTGTAAGCTTTTCATCAGTCATATCATTGGCTCAGCAAAAAGACTATGCGATACAGGCGGTTAATTTCACGAAGGTTAAGCTTACCGACAAGTTTTGGTTGCCTCGCCTCGAGACCAATAGCACCGTAACCATCCCGGCTTCCTTTGAGCGTTGCGATAAAACGGGCCGTGTGAAGAACTTTGAGATGGCTGCAGCGCGAAGCGGGAAATTCTGTACAATATTCCCTTTTGACGATACTGATATTTACAAGACTATAGAAGGCGCATCTTATTCCCTTTCTCTTTTTCCTGACAAGAAACTCGAGACCTACATTGACACTTTGATTATTAAGATTGCGGCGGCCCAGGAGCCGGACGGTTATCTCTATACGGCGAGAACCATCGACCCTTTGCATCCCCATGCATGGGCCGGTAAGGAACGGTGGGAAAAGGAAAGAGAGTTAAGTCACGAGTTGTACAATGCCGGTCATTTGTACGAAGCCGCTGCAGCTCACTATTATGCCACCGGGAAGAAGTCACTACTCAATGTTGCTTTGAAGAATGCGGACCTTGTTTGCTCCGTCTTTGGTCCGGGAAAGCGTCACGTAGCTCCGGGCCACGAGATCGTTGAAATGGGACTCGTAAAACTCTATCGCATCACCGGTAAAAAAGAATACCTCGAAACGGCAAAAGATTTCATAGAGGAGCGCGGGCGGTATAACGGCTATGATGCCAAAAGCAAAGACGAATGGAAAAACGGAGCGTACTGGCAGGATAACATTCCTGTTGTTGATCAAACGGAAGCAGAAGGGCATGCCGTTCGAGCAGGTTATCTATATTCCGGTGTTGCGGATGTAGCTGCATTGACGGGCGATGAAAAGTTGCTGCATGCCATCGATACCATTTGGGAGAATATGGTGTCAAAGAAGATATATGTCAATGGCGGCGTTGGTGCTGTACCCGGTGGCGAGCGTTATGGCGATAATTATGAGTTACCTAACACTACTGCCTACAACGAGACCTGTGCAGCCATAGCCAATGTATTTTGGAACCAGCGAATGTTCCTGCTACACGGCGATTCGAAGTATATTGATGTTTTAGAGAAAAGTTTATACAACGGTCTACTCTCCGGAATTGGCTTAGATGGGAAGAGCTTTTTCTACAGCAATGCGATGCAGGTTAAAAACAGCTTTTCACATAATGCGCTGGAGGTTACGCGGGCAGGCTGGTTTGACTGTTCCTGTTGTCCGACAAACCTCGTGCGTTTGCTGCCCTCCGTTCCCGGATATGTGTATGCTCAACAGGGCGACAATATCTATGTAAACCTATTTGCTAATAGCATCACGGAGCTATCGGTTCATAACAAGACTGTTGGCATTGAACAGCAAAATAACTATCCCTGGGACGGGCAACTGAAATTCATCATTTCTCCCAAGTCAAGTGAATCATTTAATCTTATGATCCGTATTCCCGGATGGGCACAGAACAGTGTTCTGCCTTCTGACCTTTACAGCTTTGTCAATACAACGAACAGTAAGATTGAAATTAAATTGAATGGTAAACCGGTTGATTATACCCTGCAAAAAGGCTATGCGGTATTAGGAAGAAAGTGGAAGAAGGGTGACACTATTGAGATGGACCTGCCGATGGACGTAAAACTGGTTAAGGCGAATGAAAACCTAAAGGAAGATAATGGCAAAGTAGCTGTTGAACGTGGTCCCCTTGTTTATTGTGCCGAGTGGGTCGATAATGGTGGCAAGACTTCAAACATTGTAATGCCCACAGGAGCAAAATTCACCAGTGAATTGAAGCCAGGTTTATTGAATGGAGTCGAGGTTGTAAAGACAACGTCTCCTGTCGTTGAAATAAACAAAGAAGGCACAAGCGTTGCCACCGTAAACAAAGAAATCACTCTGATACCATACTATGCATGGGCTAACAGGGGGGCAGGCGAAATGATGATATGGTTCCCTTCTACGATAAGAGATTTGGACCTGTTGTCAAGCAGTGAATCAGGTCGCTCCGCTAATCCACAGTAAGGGCAAAGGTTAGTAATACTCAGCTGCCACCTCGTTAAAGGTCACAATACGTATAAGGCTTTTCCCGGGCAGCTTAATGCTTTTAAACCGCAAAAAATCTAAATGGAAATACTTCATGAGCTTTCAAAAGGGCACTTTCTTTAGTCTCGTACTTTTAGTATCGTTCTCTTCTTTTTCGCAACAAAAAGAAATAAAATACCTGTCCGGTACTGATAATATTCACACAGTCTCATGGGATTTCTTTTGCACTGGTGGCCGCAACAGCGGATACTGGACAAAAATTCCCGTGCCGTCCCAATGGGAGCAACAGGGATTTGGTAGCTATAATTATGGGCGTGATTATAAGACCTACGGGAAGAATTTTCGGTTTGCCGACGAAAAGGGTTTATATAAATACTCCTTTGCTGTTCCTCAAATCTGGAAGAATAAGAAAGTGTTTATTGTGTTTGAAGGCTCTATGACCGACACTGACGTAAAGATCAATGGTAAGTCTGCCGGCAAAATCCACCAGGGCGCATTCTATCGTTTCAAGTATGATATCACTGATAAGTTGAATTACGGCAGCAATAACCTGCTTGAAGCGGCTGTGAGCAAGATGAGTGCCGATCCCACCGTAAACAATGCCGAACGTTTAGCCGATTACTGGGTGCTGGGTGGAATATTTAGACCAGTGTATTTGGAAGCCGTTCCGAAGGAGTATATTGATTACGTTGCGATCGATGCCAAAGGCGACGGTAGTTTCGCGATGCAGGCATTCGTGAAGGGAATTAGGGCAGCCAAAACAGTGACGGCCGAGATCCTTGATTCAAAGGGAAGCAAGGTGGGAAGCGTTTCCACCAATGTCAGTACCAGGGATTCTTTTATTGAATTACACACCAAAATCAACAACGCCTTAAAATGGTCTGCAGAAACACCTGATCTATATAAGGTGGTGGTTTCGTTGAAAACTGGTGCCACCACGACGTATCAGACTTCAGAAAAATTCGGGTTCAGGACCATCGAGGTGCGAAGAGGTGACGGCATCTATCTTAATGGCGTACAAATTAAAATGAAAGGTGTCAACCGACATGTTTGGTGGCCTGAAACAGGAAGATGTGTTAATCCGCAAATTGATCTGGGCGATGTCCAACTGATCAAGGAGATGAACATGAATGCCGTTCGCTGTTCTCATTATCCACCTGATGTCAGTTTTTTAAATTATTGTGACTCACTTGGGCTTTATGTGTTAGACGAGCTGGCCGGCTGGCAAAAGTTCTACAGCACGACAGCGGGTGAACCCTTGGTAAAAGAAATGGTGACCAGGGATTTGAACCACCCAAGCATTATATTCTGGGATAATGGTAATGAGGGTGGAACGAACAAGGAGTTGGACGATGACTTTGATCATTGGGACTTCTCGAAAAGAACAGTCATTCATCCACATCACCGCCCGGGCAATGCCTTCAACGGGATCGATTGCAACCACTATGAAGATTATTACAGCACGAAGAATATCCTGGATGACTCGCTCATTTATATGCCTACAGAATATCTGCACTCCCAGGATGATGGGGGCGGCGGTTCAGGAATGAGTGATTTTTGGGACCTGCATTGGCAGGCTAAAAGAAGCGGCGGGGGTTTTATCTGGGCCCTCCTCGACGAAGGAGTTGTCCGGACCGATCATAATAATGTTATTGACGCAGATGGTTTGAACGCCAACGATGGAATTGTTGGCCCGCACAGGGAGAAGGAAGGAAGCTTTTTTGCCCTTCGCGAAATATTCTGCCCTGTAAGGATTTCAATGAAAGAGTTGCCCCAGAACTTTTCTGGAGTCATTGAACTGGAGAACCGCTATCATTTTACCAATCTATCCAAATGCAGTTTTCAGTGGGCATTAGTGAATTACAGGAATCCCTTCGAAACGTTGACGGGATATACGGTCGAAAAGAGAGGAGTCGCTCCATCACCTTCAATCGCTCCAACTGAAAAAGGCATATTGAATTTGCCCTTGCCTGCCAATTTTAAGAATTATGATGCGCTGGTACTTGCAGCCTTCGACCCTTTTAAAAAAGAGCTTTATAAATGGACCTGGAAGATTAAGTCTAATGAAGAGCTGCTGGCGAATGTTCTTGCTCTCGGAGATGCGACAACATCGTTTGATGAAACAGATACCACTTTCACCTTGAGAGGTGGCGAGAATTCTGTAAGACTAAGTAAACGAACAGGAATGCTTCTGACGACAAAGAATACCGCCATGGATAATCTTTCGTTTTCAAAGGGGCCATTGTTAGTACAGGGAACTACGACAGTAACCGGAAGCCGTCACTACAAAGAGGGAAACAGCGATGTGGTCGAATTTACGTACGATGGAAATATGAAGTATGCAAAATGGAAGATGTATGGCAGTGGTTGGACATCCCTCGAATATGAATACCAATTAAATGGTTCCTATCCCTTTGCCGGTATCAGCTTCAGTTACCCCGAAAATTTCATTTTGGGCGCCAGGTGGCTGGGCAAGGGGCCTTACCGCCAATGGAAAAACCGTTCGGCCGGCACTCCCGTCAACGTATGGGAAAACCTCTACAACAATACACAAACAAGTTACTATCCATTAGTGTATCCAGAATTCAAGGGGTACTATGGTGACATCACCTGGATGGAGTTTAATACGGTGGAGGGAAAATTTTATGTGGCAAGCAAGGACACAGGCTTGTCTATCCGCTTGTTTGATTTTTATGGATTAACGGGAGTTAAGCCATTTCCTGAACTACCTGCTGGAAATATATCGTTCCTCGATTGCATTCCTGCAATGGGTACTAAGCTGGCACTAAACATAAGTGCGAACACTTCTGCATTGGGCCCGCAATCAGAACCTACAAAGATCAATGGTCCCATTAAACGGACACTCTATTTTTACTTTGGCCTGCCAAAGACATCAAATTCCAAAGAACAATATAGCCGGCCTGCTGTTGACAATGTTTTTTAAAGAAGGACATTTGTTGCTCTAAGTCTTTACCAATGATTGATACAATATGGATACCGAGCGAAACAATGAGAGAGGTCTTTCTCTCTGTTTTGCTAAGACAGGAAGTTGAGAAGAACAGGGCTGAAAGGATCGCCGATATTTTCACTGCTAACAGTGTTGATGGAGTATACACTCATGGAGTCAACAGATTTCCTTCCTTCATAAAACAGGTGCAGAAAGGGTTTGTTATTCCAAATAACGAGCCCGAAAAGGTGCATGACTTCAATTCGCTTGAGCAATGGGACGGTAAACTCGGAGCGGGAGTGCTGAACGCGGTAAAAGCCACCGACAGGGCAATGCAGTTGGCCACTGCTAATGGAATGGGCCTTGTTGCTATGGCTAATACCAACCATTGGATGCGCGGTGGCTACTACGGGTGGCATGCGGCCAAAAGCAACTACGTGTTCATTGGTTGGACAAACACCATGGCTAACATGCCTGCCTGGGGCGCCAATGAATCCAGGCTCGGAAACAATCCGCTCGTAATTGGCGTGCCATTTAACGGTGAAGCAATTGTACTCGATATGGCAGCGTCCCAGTTTTCGTATGGAGCATTAGAACTGGCAACAATGAAAGGTACAGAGTTGTCAGTCTATGGAGGCTACAATAAAAGAGGCGAACTTACCAAACTACCCTCCGAGATATTGGAATCGAGGAGGACATTACCAATGGGTTATTGGAAAGGAGCAGGACTGTCCCTGTTATTGGACATCTTATCTGCAATCCTTTCCAATGGTCTATCAACTCATGAGATCACTGGGCGAAAGACGGAGTATGGGCTCTCCCAGGTTTTTATTGCTATTGACTTGAAACACTTGAAGAATTATAGTGGAATTGAAACCTGTATCAATCAAATCATCGATGACTATAAAGGGTCCGTTGCTGAAGATGGTCGGGAAATTGTCTATCCCGGAGAAAGAGTTCTGAAAGACAGGGAAAAGAATTTAATAAATGGAATTCCTGTATTGAAAAAAGTCTGGGAAGAGATAGAAACCCTTTTATAATGCGCTTACGTTTTTCATATTTACCCTTACTACTATTCACACTCGCGCACCACGTCTCCCTTGCGCAAACTCCCTTATGGCATAATAAAGAAAGAGAAGTCCATTACAAACCCGATGGTGAAGACTTTTTGTTGGTAAACGGCAAAAGAAAATTTAACCGGGCTTTGTATGGTGGTAACACAGCATTTCGGGTAGAGGCAGGTGACCTTCCCGAATTTGCACTTTATCTCCCGGGCATGGGAGGCAATCTGAAATTCGGAGTAATAAACAAAAAACAAAGCAAATGGTTAATCGATGCCGACACAATAGAAACAAGGTATCGTCCCGGTTCAATGGTATATCATCTTGCTGACAAACTTATTGGTGGAAATATCAAGATCACAGTTTTGTCTTTATACCAGGCAGAAGGACTGATCATGAAAATGGAAGGTCACAATATCCCGGATGATGTTAGGTTGATTGCGGCTTATGGCGGCCCTACAGGTTTGAAGTTCTCACGCGATGGGGATATCGGTGCAGACCCGGAATCATCGTTCTATTTGAAGCCGGAATATTGCGCTGATAACGCCTATACGATTAGCAAGAACCGCTTCTCCGTTTTCTTTGGAAGTAAAGGACCCTTAACAGAAGAAGAGCGATACGAAATTCAAAACATTCCGAATGTTAGAAAGGATTCGTCAGTAGCCAAGCACGATTTGAAATTCATATATGGAATCTTCCCGGCATCGGCACAATTGAAATTGTCAGATGCCAACCAGCAGCAAACACCGACAACGTATTTTAATTCTCGTCAATCTTCTTCTCCC
>DATDNL010000394.1:0-8198 GCA_036518315.1 Flavisolibacter sp.
GAGCGCTGAGCTACAACGGCTTTAATGAGATCAACCGAAAACATTTCCGGAACCGCGGCAGCCTGAAGTCCTAACAAACTTTGCAACAGGTCAATTTGTTCCGGACGGTAGGGAGGTAAGTAATGAATTTTTTGATGTCGCGCCGAAGCTTCCGCTAATTTTACGTGTAGCTGAAGTTTATTCCTTACTAACTCTACTCCAACGCGATCAGAAGTTTCGCGCAGCGGTTCTCTGAATCCTGTCCAAACAATCTGCTCAGTTGTAAGATCATCACCAAACAAAATTTCCTGGTCGGCGTCCACATCGAGAACACCTGCAAGTCCAGGTTGGTCGATACCGAAAAAATATAAGAAACTACTATCCTGCCGAAAGGGATATAAATTGTCGCGGTAGTTCATGCTGCTTTCTTCATTTCCCAACAGCAGAATCAAACCACTGCCTATAGCATTCTTTAGTTTTCTTCTCCGTCCAACATAAGTGTTCTTATCAAACATGCAGATCAACAAACTTTAAAAAACGATTGATTTCGACTCTCAAGACTCTCCTCAATTTTCTGGGCTGTCTTGGTTACAGAAAGTCCTCCCAGGTTCGTACAACGCAACGTATGATGAATCTGATCGCCGACACTCTTCATGGTTTCTATTACTTCATCGAGCGGTATCAGGTGGTCATAATTGGCCAAAGCCATATTAGCAGAAGAAACGGCGTTCGACGCCGCCATTACATTTCGTCCAAGACATGGCGCTTCGACCCTGTTTCCTATAGGATCGCAGATCAGCCCAAGGGAGTTTTGCAGAGACATAGATGCGGCGGCGAGGGACTGCTGCAAATTTCCTTTTGCAAGAAAGACCAGCGCTGCAGCTGCCATTCCGGAACCAGCTCCCGTTTCAGCCATACAGCCACCTACCTCCGCTGCGAATGTCGCATGGGCCGCAACAAACACACCAATAAGCCCTGCGACGAGCATTGCCTTTATTACTTCTTCTTCGCCTATGTTTAACGCGTCTGCCATTCCAATGACAGCTCCGGGCAGTGCACCACACGATCCCGCCGTCGGCGCCGCCACGATAACACCCATTGAACTCTTAACTTCCATAAGGGAAGAGACGTACATGATGATCGTGTTAATGACATTGCCTCCAGGCAGCTGATTCGTATTCAGTTTCTCTTTCAACTGGACAGACTGACTGCCTAAAATCCGATCGTCATAGCTCGTGCCTTTCAATCCGGTTTCAATACCATTTTTCATAATGGTGATGATCGACCGCATTTTTTCAAAAACTTCTTTCTTCGAAATATTACCTCTTTCGCTTTCATACGCAACTGCCAGTTCCCATAATTCGAGATTTTTATCGCTGTTATAAGCCAGCATTTCCTCACAGGTTATAAAAGGCACCATAAGGTTTTTCCGGGAGAGAATAGGCAGTACCGGCGCCAGCTTCTTAACGAACCTCACTTCGTCCATAGCCTCAAGTTCCTGGCATAGTGTTTCACTGGGGAATTGCTGACCCCTCACCTGGATAAAGCTGAGACCTGGTTCCTTTCCCGGGCGCCAGTTAATGCTGTCGAAGTCCACGGTTCGTTCCATAAATGACATAACCGAACCTGGGTTGTCGCAATAAATAAGTGTCTCGTAAAAATCGCCACCCATGGAAATTTCATTTCCGTCTATTGATATCACTTCTATCATTCCTCCGCCGGTTGAAATTGCAACCAACCTATGGCTCTCTTCACTGTTGCTCAGCGTAAGCTTATAGGTGTTGGGATGGCTCGCGCCGATATCATGGATTTCTATTTCAACTTTTATCCCTTCGAGTTCCATAAAATGTTCGGACTGTGGCAACCGTTCATCGTAAGCCTCCCAACCAAGAAACCCGCCAAAAAGTCCCATATCAGATCCTTGGCTTTTGTGGGTAGTAGCTAAAGAACCGTTGGGATCAAATTCAATCAATATATGGCTTATCTTCCCATCCATCAGGTCGCGACACAACCGCCCGATTCTCAGTGAAGCAGCACAATGAGAACTTGACGGGCCTCTCATTACCGGTCCGATAACATCGTTAAAAATGCTTGGATAGCTCTCCATAACTTTTCATTTTATTGTTTCGATCAAAGATTTTCATTCCAAAATTTTTCCATCGTTCTTCTCAAATGAAGAGAAGTATTGTCTCTTTCAAAAATGCCATGAGAACGCATAGGGTAAGACATCATATAGAAAAGTTTATTTTGCTTTATTAATTCATTGGTTAACATCTCAAAACTCTGGTAGTGCACATTATCATCTCCGGTACCGTGAATGATCATCAGCTTGCCTTGCAAATTTTTTGCATAAACCAGCGGCGAGCCGTCGTGGTACCCTTTTGAATTTTCACTTAGCAGGCCCATATACCGCTCCTGGTAGGTAGCATCATATAAACGTTGATCAGAAACAAAAGAGACAGCAAGACCGGTTTTATAGATCTGGGGAAAGCGAAACATACAATTCAAGGTCATTTGTCCCCCGCCGCTCCATCCCCATATGCCAACCCTCGAACTGTCGATAAATGGAAACATTTTAAAAATTTGAAGTGCAGCCCTACTCTGGTCCTGCGAGGCCAAAATACCGATCTGTCCATAAATAGATTTTCTCCAGTCTCTGCCTCGAGGGGCCTTTGTGCCTCGGTTGTCAACACTCACAACAACGTAACCCTTTTGCGCCAGGTATTGGTGCCAAAGATCACCTCCGTCCCAGCTGTCCTGTACAGTTGAACCGGCTGGCTCACCATAAACATAAAAAAGCAGCGGGTACTTTTTCAAAGGATCAAAATCGACTGGTTTAATCATCCACGCATCCAGATCAACGTCCCCTATGTTCACCCTGAAGAATTCTTTCGGTCGCAGGGCAAGGCTCTGGTACCTGCTTTTCAGCTCGTGGTTATCTTCCAAAACTTTAATCGTGGTATGCTCAGGAAGTTTAACTAGGGAGATCACAGGTGGTGTCGTAACGTTTTGAAAGGTCTGTATTGCCCATTTCCCATTCGAGGAAATTTGATAGGAACTCTGTCCTTCGAACTGTCCCGGTGTAACCCGCTCCGCCTCACCACTCCCGTCCAGGCGGCTTCTGTACAGGTAACGTTGGGTATAATTTTGAGGTGATGCAATGTAATATACATAACCGCCGGTGGTATCGATACAGGAAACCTGCACGACGTCAAAATTCCCCTTCGTAACTACCTGGACAAATTTCCCGTCCCTCGATACTTTATAAACATGTAGCCATCCATCGCGCTCGCTGCACCAGGTAAAATATTTGCTTCTATCAAGCCAAAGAATATTGTCGTAAATGTCAAGAAAAGCCTTATCTGAATCGGTGAAGATGTTTCTAAGTTTCATCGTAGTTACATCCCCCACCCAAACACGGTTCGAATCCTGTTTACGGTTTAACTGCTGTATCATTACTTCGTCTGAACCGGGGATGAAATCCATTCTTGCCAGGTAATGATTACGCGGGTCGCCAGGTATGTTGAACCATTGAGTATTACCCCCTGTGGCAGCGACAATACCGATTTTTACCGATGATAAGGTGGTACCAACTTTGGGATAAGGAAGCGGAATTGGCCGGGAATAAATGGAATCAATGTTATCGATCAAATAGAAAGTACCGGTACCCTTTGTATCAGACTGCCAGTAAGCAATATATTTACCGTCCGGGCTCCAGCGAAAACCGTCCCTGCAATTCAACTCTTCTTCATAAACCCAGTCGAACGTCCCGTTAATAATATTGCCACCTCCATCGTGGGTTATTTGCTGGATCTTTCCGGTTAAGAGATCCTCAACATAAATATTGTATTTACTTTCATAGGCGACTTTAGAACCATCAGGTGAAAATTTGGCGAACATCATCGTCGTTCTTTCGACAGACTTTCCAAGTTGCTGCAGCTTGCCCGTTCTTAAATCGAGAACCCAATAATCGCCGCGGGTATTATAGCGCCACACCCTGCGGGTGTTTGTAAAAATCAATAATTTGCTATTGTCATCACTCCAGTTGTAATCAGCGATTAACAACGGCGTTTTTTCTCCTGCCGGGATGAGTTCTTTTGCGGAAACCAGGACTTTTCTTTCTCCTGTTACGGCATCATATCGAACAATGTCTTTTCCCCCATAAGTTTCATCCGTCTCCAGTGTGGAATAACCATCATTGCCTTTCATCCAACGAATGGGGCCGAACGATTTCTGACTATAAATAGTACTTCCATAAATATCCTCGAGTCTGAGCCGAACAGACTTCTGAGCATAACACAGCAAAACACTCGTTACAAAAAGGAACAAAAAAATAATTTTACTCAGGTTTCGATTCATTACTTAATTTTTACGGGTCGTCTTTCCTTTAGTTCCGCAATTAAGAGACAATTCACTTCGCGTTGATCGAATATATTTCCCCCTGCCTTGTTTGAAATTCGATGATTCCATTGCCGATCGTTTTTACGGGTATTGTTTTCCCATTGTTTTTAACAACGACCGGCACCTTTACATCGATCCGGCAGACACCACCCTTCCTCGACAGGACCGACGCATTTGTTAATTTATGATTTCTCCATTGGAAGCCAAGCTCAAAAGCTCCTCGTGCAATCACCCCAGTGATTTTTCCTTCACTCCATTCTGCAGGTAATGCAGGTAGCAGATCGATCACTCCCTCATGCGACTGTACTAACATTTCCGATATGGCTGCTGTCACCCCTAAGGTGCCATCGACTTGCATAGGAGTAAAACATTTTGCAAATAGCTGGGGAAAACATTGTTTATCAAGGTAACCTTTAAATATTTTATACGCCCTGTCACCGTCATAAAGCCGTGCCCAGATACTCATTTTCCACGCCCTCGAAAAACCAGCACCTTCATCCCCACGTTCGTCCAGCACCTTTTTTACCGGCGTAATTAATGAGGGCGTTTTTCTGGCGGAAATAACATGCCCTGGATACAACCCGTAAAGAAGTGAGATATGCCGGTGTTTCGGCTCCAACTGTTCATAGTCCTCGGCCCATTCCTGTAACATCCCATCCTTGCCAACCTGTGGAGGCACGAGTCTTGAACGGGCAACGGCGACTCTGGCAGAAAACTCTTTGTCAACGCCCATTATATTGCTGGCCTGTATATAATCATCAAATAAATCAGACAGTATCTGCATGTCAATCGAAGAACCTGCGCAGATTGTCGTGAAATAATACATGGCAGTGACTTCGTCAAAAAAATAATGGTAGCCAGGACCCTTGGGTGGGTTTTCAGGTGACGTCGACGGACAGGTAATTAACCAGTTTTTATTTTTGGGATACTCGACGAGAAAATCCATAAAAAATTGGACCGACCCTTTTATCACTGGATAGATGTCCTTAAGATATGCCTTGTCGAGGTTGAATAAATAATGCTCCCAAAGCTGTGTGGTCAGCCAGGCACCTCCGACAGTGAACGTACCCCACGTGGGCCCATCCATTGGTGCAGCCACCCTCCAGATATCTGTATTTTGATGGCATACCCAGCCGCTTGCCCCATAATGCTCTTTAGCAACTTTACCTCCCTGGTCGGTAAGATCCTTTACCATCTGGATAAGCGGTTCGCACAGTTCAGAAAGGTTGGCCGTTTCGACAGGCCAATAGTTCATTTCGGTATTGATATTAGTTGTGTACTTGGAATCCCATGGAGGATTCATATTGTTATTCCAGATGCCTTGAAGATTAGCAGGCTGTGTCCCCGGCCTTGATGAAGAAATAAGTATATACCGTCCAAACTGGTAACTAAGGGATGCTAACTGCGGATCCGATTGAGTCGAAAAGTTCTTGATTCGATCATCTGTGGGTAAAAAGGAAATGCCCGTTGCCGGAAGACTGATCGACAGACGGTTAAAAAAAGATTGGTAGTCTTTTACTGACGCATCTCGAATACTAGTGTATGTCTTTGTTTCAATGTTCTTTAGGTAATTCTGAACTTTGGAGTGATAATCACCGCTGACGTCGTTATAGCTAACGAAATTAGTCGCGTTGACAAAATACAACGTCACGGCATCTGCGTTTTCAACCGTAAGGTCATCATCGGTTACCTTTACCTGTCCTCCTTCAGCGACCGCTTTTAATCTGGCTTCATACCGGATTTTACCTTCAATGCCCATGTAGTCTGCAGATTTTCCTTCCAGTACGAGGCCATCATTCCCAGCTCCATCCATTCTGAAATAGTCGGTTGCATAATTTGACATGCTACTATTGCGTACACCCCGTAGTTCTGCTGTGAATGAAATACTTGCTGGCTTATCCGCGCTAATTCTTACTACGATCGCCTGGTCGGGGACCGAGGCAAAGACTTCTCTTTGATAGGTAACGCCATGTGCTTTATACTGTACCCCCGTAACCGACGTTGTCAGATCCAGCCAACGTTTATAGCCAGTAACTTGTTTTTCATCTTTAAATGAAAGAACTATATCGGCCAGTGCCTGGTACTTTTGTTGTTCTACCGGGTATCCCATTAAGTACCGCCCAAAAAGTTTATGTCCTTCAATAGGCCGGCCTTCAAAAATATCCTTTTGAATTTCAGGTAACTCTTTATACCCTCCTTTTACAACTGTCGAATAAGGCCCCCCGCTCCAGTAGGTGTCATCATTCAGCTGAATTCGTTCCTCCCCGTTTTTTCCAAAAACCATGGCACCAATACGGCCGTTTCCAACCGGAAGAGCCTCTTCCCAGGCGGAAGCAGGTGATTGATACCATAAAAGGGTCGACGGGTCAAAATCCTTTTTTTCTATCAATGCAGGTGTATTCGAAATCTGGCAATAAATAGGGCTAAGCGAACAGGCCAGGGCCACGGGAAATACAAAATTCAAAAACTTCATCATTCATATAATTACAGCCGTTGCCGGAGACAGCTGGCATCGCAGCAGTTTGTCTACAACAAATCATTCTTCGGCTAAAAACAAATCGTCAAAAAAATACGGAATCAAAATCAAAGTACCACTCAAATCGACCTTGAGTCATTAACCCAGCTCCAAAACAGCTCACAGCTAATCGTATCACATCCAAAGTACCACCCACCGGAAGATACTAATGAACTCCCGTCCTTGTATCCCACCAGATTTGCGTACCCCAGAAAATATCCGTCTCTACCACCTTCGTCGGAAAGTTCGGGTTTAACGTCTTTTCTTCATCAGCATATGCAAGCCTGAAAGGCGGCCTGTTATGACTGGCAGAATAATTCTTTGAAACATCGGTCATGAGCGGCACATCAGTTCTCCTTGCTTCGGACCATGCCTCCTCGCTTTGTTTGAAAAGACTTATCCATTTTTGAAGGTAAATTTTTTGAAGATTGCTCGTGGTGCCACCGTTCCATGCCACCTCGGGCTGCGAAAGTAATGTTGCAATCGAAGCGGCCGATATCCCGTTTTCTGTACAGGACAAGGTGATTCCATTTTCATATGCAGCTTGCGCATTTCCACTCGCAAGGCCCCTCTGGAAGGCTTCAGCCTTAATAAAACTTACTTCTGCGGCATTCATAAAAGGTGAAAAACCGGCGGGATTTTGAGAAAAACGGTTACCAATTCCCGAAACGTTATTTCCGTTGTTGTTAGGATCACTGAGTTGATTGGGACCAAAACGATATCCATTATATCCTCCATTGTTACTCAGCCTGGCATAAATCGGCAGTCTCGGATCATTGTTACCTTGCAGCGCATTCACAAGCACATAATTCATCCGGTATTGATCTGTATAAGCGCCCGTGGTACCTAAGCGGATGTACCAATATTCAAGGTCGGGTGTCACACCTGGAAAATTCAGGTAAGCGTTGTCGCTATTGACAGCCATCACCGGGTAGGACGTCGGGTCACCCAAGACTTCACCAATCACAGATTTTGCAGTTGCCTGGTCAACCGAAGACATCCGAATAGCAACTCTTAATCGAAGAGAGTTACAAAATTTCCGCCATTTACTGACGTCACCTTTATAAATCAGGTCTCCAACTCCCAGCGCTCCCGTTCCACCCGATTTGAATATGTCTGCTGCCTGCTTCAATTCTGCGAGGATCTCCTTATACACAGTCGGGCCGCTGTCGTAATGGGGATACAATAACCCGGAGTCTTTCAGGTGAAATGCTTCTGAATAGGGAACGTCGCCCCACATATCGGTCGTTTTTTGTGCATCGTAGGCCTTAAGGGTCAGGGCAGCTGCATACAGGTTCATATT
>DATDNL010000395.1:0-6509 GCA_036518315.1 Flavisolibacter sp.
AAGCCTGGAGTGAGAGCGCCGTTGACAGTTTCGATACCCTCACCTGCATCCGCCGAAGCCATGATATCCTCTATAATTCCCTGAGTCGAAACGATTAAAACCTTGTCATCCAAGAAGCGGTACCCATCAAAAAGACGATCTGCCTTCAGCTTTCTGTAGCCCATAATAAACGAAGTTAACAGCGAATGAATTGCTAAATCCTACTGTAGAGGCAAGCCTTGCAGTTTGTTACAGGGCACTTCGTTATTTTTGCGACCCGTTATGCTTGATAAACTGGAAGCCATAAAAGCAAAGTTCGAAGACCTGGGTGTTGCACTCACCAATCCTGAGATCATCAGTGATAATAGAAAATTTGGGCAGCTCTCGAAAGAGTATAGAAACCTTGAGAAGATCGTAAGGGCTTACACTGACTACAGGAAAGTATTAGACGATGTAGAGTTTTATCATGAGGCACTGAATGGTGCAGATGAAGAGATGAGGGAACTCGCGAAGGAAGAACTACCGGTTGCAGAAGAGAGAAAGCAAAAGATGGAAAGTAGTATCAGGCAGATGCTGATACCAAAAGATCCCCAGGATGAGAAGAACGCCATACTCGAGATACGTGCAGGCACTGGAGGCGATGAAGCAAGCTTATTTGCAGGTGACCTGGTAAGGATGTACTTAAAATATTGCGAACGAAAGGGTTGGAAGACTGCGATGTTAAGTGAGAATGAAGGAACCGTGGGAGGGTATAAGGAGGTACAGATTGAGGTGGTGGGTGATGATGTGTATGGAACACTGAAGTTTGAAAGCGGCGTGCACCGTGTGCAGAGGGTGCCCGATACCGAAGCCAGCGGGCGCGTTCATACCAGTGCTGCAACTGTTGCGGTAATGCCAGAGGCCGAAGAAGTAGATTTCGAGTTGAAGGAGAGTGATGTGAAGATGGAGACGGCACGAAGCGGTGGTGCAGGTGGACAGAATGTAAACAAGGTTGAGACAAAAGTGCTGCTTACGCACCTACCGACAGGGACTGTTGTCATATGCCAGACCGAGCGAACGCAGTTAGGTAATCGCGAAAAGGCAATGCAGATGCTACGGACGAAATTATACGAAGAACAAGTACGAAAACAGGAGGAAGAAATATCAAGGCACAGAAAGAGCCTCGTTAGCACAGGCGACAGGAGTGCAAAGATCAGGACATACAACTTTCCGCAGGGCCGTGTTACGGATCACCGCATAGGACTTACACTATATAATTTACAGGATGTTCTCGATGGACATATAGATGAATTCATTGAAGCTTTACAGTTTGCAGAAAACGCAGAGAAAATGGCAAGGCAAAATTGATGAATAGTTTGAGGATTTTCTTTCCCGATGTTATTGACTAACACATAACAGTATACGAATTAATCCAAATATATTTCTGTCAGCCAAAAGTCATTCGTTTGCAAGCTTTTTGTTAATGGCAAAATATAGCTAAAACACTACAGCTAACTTTGTGTCTGGCATCGTTTTTTATAGTAGAAGATAGTTGCCGATTAGTTCTTCATGGTTTTGGAAAGCGTTAACAAAAGGCGGACAACAATTGGCAGCATATTTGCGTATTATATTTCAGTTCTTCTCACATAAAGCAGTCAATTTTCTCATAAGCAGTTAGTTTTGGTTGCGACCCCTGTTTCTACAGGGGTTTATTTTTTTTATATACCCACCACCAAAGCGTCAGTCCTATACTGGCTCCCACCATATCAAATAGTACATCTACGAGATCGAAGGATCTATTCACCACCCAATACTTTTGGATGAACTCAACAGAAAGTCCATAAACTAAAGCACAAATCATCAATACAGCATTGTAAGAGCTGAGCTCTAGTTTGAATGAAGACCTCCACAAAAACAGCAGAATGGCAAAAAGGCCTGTGTGTACCCATTTGTCAAAATAGATCCGGTCAAGCCAGTCTTCTTTCGGAAGAGCAGAGCCCGGAAGAAAGAAAAGGAAGCACATAAGAAGGAACCAAAATATTGCAACCGGCTTGTAGCGGAAGAGTTTCCATCTCAACATTTTACAATTATAAACAAAGAGTGCGATAATGCTTTAGGCCCAGGCTGAAACGGAGCCGGATAGCCCCTGTAATAGAATACGGTGAACTTTTGGATGCAGTTAAGTGGGCTTAAAGTGGGCTTTGAGTGGGAGTATCCGAGGGGAGGGTCGCTTTAGGTGCCAGATGTTCTTTTTTAGAATTATTGTTTATTGATTATTAATAATTTTTGGAATGTCGGGGTGGTGATTAGGCATTGCAAGATAGGCAGGAGCTTAAAGTAAGAGGTGGGCGAACAGTCAAATTTCGGAAGGTTGATACAAATCAATTAAAGTCGTTAGGAAGAATAATTGAAGAAGGTCTTTCAAGAATCAATTGACAGGGTGGCAGAAGGGCGGGTGTCGATTACAAAATGAAGAAAGGTGTGGAGTTTCCTTCTTGTCGGTGGAAAGGATTGAATAAGGCGCCGTCAAACACTGTTGCCAGGTTAATCAGCGCCTGTACTGGTTATTTAACAGAGAGTTGGTTGGAGTCAGTGATTAACCCACCAATTGACCGTAAGCCTTGGCATCGAGAAGTGACTCTACGTCAGCACCGTCCCCCAGTTTTACTTTTGCCATCCAACCTTCGCCATAAGGATCGTTATTTACCAATTCGGGGTTAGAGTTGAGCTTGGGATTAATCTCCAATACCGTTGCATTCACCGGCAGGTAGAGATCAGAAACGGTCTTCACTGCTTCAACAGTACCAAATACATCACCTGAGTTTAATTGCTGCCCCACAGTTTCGATTTCAACGTACACGATATCCCCCAGTTCATGTTGAGCAAAATCGGTAATACCAATGAAGGCCTCGTTACCTTCCAAACGGATCCATTCGTGATCTTTAGTGTAGCGAAGATTATCCGGAAAGTTCATAAGTAAAATTTAGGGTGCAATATTAATCAGAGATTAAGGGATAAAAAAAGAATTTAGTCAGTATCAGCGAGTGGCTACGAAGAGACCTGTTTCTTTCGTTTTACCAGCTTCGCTTTGACGATCCTTATATCATTGAGCGGACGGTCCCTATCGGATCCTTTGCTGGTTGGTGTTGAAGCGATTTTATCGACTACACCCATTCCACTGATCACTTCTCCAAAGACGGTATAGTTCTGATCCAATTGAGGGGCGCCTCCTACAGTTTTATAAACCTCGCGATGAGAGGCAGGTACCGTACAGCCATTGAGGCGAACAACTTCGATCGAGTCGATTTGCCGATCGGTAAAGATTTTTCCCTGTACAATATAGAACTGGCTTCCGCTACTTTCCTTTAGAGGATTTACGTTATCACCCTGTCTTGCAGCTGCAACGGCCCCTCGCTTATGAAAGAGGGTCTGCCGGAACTCGGCAGGGATTGTATAGCGAACGCCTCCGTTGCCGAGAGGCTGACCCGGAGGGGCATTTCTGCTGGAGGGATCGCCGCCCTGGATCATGAAGCCTGCAATAACGCGATGGAACAAAATGCTGTCGTAAAAATGTGACTTTACCAGGCGTAGGAAGTTATCACGATGCAGAGGCGTAGAGTCATACAAGCGCAAAAGAATTGTCCCTTCGGTGGTTATTAACTGCACATCTCTCTTACGGTCTTTCTTTTTAAGCGTGACATTAGGTGGACCGCCAACAGAAGTAATTTCCTGTGCAAAAGAAATGAGGTTAATGGAAAGAAGAAAAACAAGCAGCAGATGGCGCATCAAACAAAGTCGTTTTGCTGAAAATAAAGAAGAATATGGTCTTTTAAGAAGTTCTCCTGCTCTATTGGGTGCAGATCTGGCATGGGTTTGAGCTGTTTGAAATGAGGCCAGCCATCTTCGTCTACTCGCGTTAGCTCGTAGTAGCCGCTTGGCGCCAGAACAGTACATACCGCAATATGCATGAGATCCTGCTTTTGTTCCTTTGAGAATTTCTTTTGAACATCTCCCAACTCCTGTATGCCGATCATAAACAGGATTGACTCAACATCGGGCTTCTTTCCGAAGCGTTGCAGCAATTTTTCTTCTAACTTCCACCAGCGGCTTTGCAAGTCGTCACTAAAATTCATATTTGCAAAGCAAGTTTGTTTTATGGAATGGACAAAGGAAGATTTTACGATCACAACGGACAAGGGAAAAATTGATGTCGATTATGTTCATTGGTTCCTTTCACATTCGTACTGGGCTGAAGGCATACCAAAAGAAACTGTCGAAAGATCGATTGAAGGCGCACTTTGCTTTTCTGTAGTATACCTAAATCACCAGGTTGGCTTTGCACGTGTCATCACTGACCAGGCAACTTTTGCTTACCTGGCAGATGTGTTTATTGATGAAAACTTCAGGGGAAGAGGTTTAAGCAAGTGGCTTATGGAAGTGATCATAAGTCATCCCGGCTTACAAGGCCTACGACGTTTTATGCTGGCGACCAGGGATGCGCATAAACTGTATTCGCAATTTGGCTTTAGTTCTTTGACCCACGCGGACAGGTGGATGCAAATTCACAAACCTGATGTTTATAAGGAAGCAAAAGAATAGCCCTTGTTATCTTTGGCGGGCAAAAATCAAAGATCATGCTGCAACTGGCCACTTTACGGAATAATACAGAACAGGTAAAAGAAAGATTAGCCATAAAGAACTTCAAGGAGATCGACCTCGTAGATGAGATCATTCGATTAGATGATGAAAGAAAGAAGTTCACGTTTCAATTTGACGAGACCAAGGCGAAGATCAATGCGGCTTCGAAAGAGATCGGGATGCTGATGGGTAAGGGACAAAAGGAAGAAGCTGAGGCCAGGAAGAAGGACGTAGAGTCGTTTAAGAATGAACTCGATCCTATTCAAAAGAAATTAGACGAGGTTGAGAAACAACTAAACGAGTTGCTGGTGCGGTTGCCCAATCTTCCATCGGTGAAAGTGCCGAAAGGGAAGACACCGGAAGATAACGAGATCGTAAGAACCGGAGGTTCGAAGCCGGCGCTATATAAGGGTGCCTTGCCACACTGGGACCTTGCAAAGAAATATGACCTGATCGATTTCGAGTTAGGAAACAAGATCACAGGTAGCGGCTTCCCTGTTTTTAAAAACAAAGGCGCTAAACTGGAAAGAGCGCTGATACAATATTTTCTTGACTATAATACGAAGGCAGGATATACGGAATACATGCCCCCATTGATGGTGAACGAAGCGACTGCCTATGGTACGGGCCAATTACCCGACAAGGAGGGGCAGATGTACCATGTGACGGTTGACGAATTTTACCTGATTCCTACGGCTGAAGTGCCGGTGACGAATATTTACCGGGACATGATCGTGAAGGAATCGGAGTTGCCGATCAAGATGACGGCCTACACGCCCTGCTTTAGGAGAGAAGCGGGAAGCTATGGGAAGGATGTTCGCGGATTGAACCGCCTTCACCAATTTGACAAGGTGGAGATCGTGCAGCTCGTACATCCTGACAACAGCTACGAGGTGCTTGAAACGATGGTGAGCCACGTTGAAAAGCTGGTGCAGTCGCTTGAACTGCCCTATCGCATACTCAGATTGTGTGGCGGCGACATGAGTTTTACGTCTGCACTGACCTATGATTTTGAAGTGTACAGCGCAGCACAGGATAAATGGTTGGAGGTGAGTTCTGTCTCGAATTTTGAAAGCTTCCAGACCAACCGCATGAAGATCCGCTTCAAAGATGAAAAGGGTAAGTCGCAACTCGCGCATTCATTAAATGGAAGTTCGTTGGCACTACCAAGAATACTGGCCTGCTTGCTGGAAAACAACCAGACGGAGAATGGTATTCAATTGCCTGTGGTGTTACACGGATACTTTGGGGCAGAGATGATTTAAGCTTATTTAACACCACATCATAAATAGAGAATGAATTCGTTCTCTATTTTTATTTGTACAACAAGTATGAAAACTACCACCACTCTTGCGATCCTTTCGATCATAGTATTTGCCTGTCACCGCAGAACAGTTGCCGCCTCCGACGAAATTGTCATTTCGAATAAAACAGAGTTTGCGAAGACCAAAACAACGCCAACAGGCGAAGCCATGTCGGCGGGTCAAACAATTTATAGTAGCCGTTGCGGCAGGTGTCATTATCTGAAGACGGTACAAGACTATACTCCACAGCAGTGGGATAACATCTTAAAGAGTATGGTACCAAAGGCAAGGTTGAACAAAGATGAGGCGACGCAGTTGACAGTGTATGTGATGGAGCACGCAAAAAAGTAAAAAGAATACCCGGTTGGGCGCAGGAAAGTTGAAAAAGTGTGTGCATTGCCCTCTAACTTTTTGTTTGTGTAATTAAGTGTTAAAGAAATATTTATCATTCTCTTTTTCAAGTTCATAAATGAAATTGGTGGCTACAAACCAATTGCATTATGAAGAAGATTTTACTAGTAGCCACGCTGTTACTGAATTGCTCATTGATGTTTGGACAGGTGATCGAAAAGGATCAAAGAATCCTCGGCGGTACAATCAATTTAGGCT
>DATDNL010000396.1:0-4673 GCA_036518315.1 Flavisolibacter sp.
TCCGCCAATGATCACTGCCTTCATAATGGGGATGTTAAACTGAAATACTAAAATTTTTCGACGACCAACCTTTAATACCCTCACCTGGTTAAAACTTTTTCCTCGCTACTTAAATCACCTGGAAGCCGTACGCATATGGATCATCTTCATCATCGATTATTATGGTGTTATAACCGGTAATAACAGCCCACCCTTCGATACTTGGAATGATCGCCGGTCGTCCGCCTACGGTTGTTTTGTCCTCAATACGCCCTATAAATTGTGAACCGATTATGCTTTCATGTATAAAATCATCGCCGATCTTCAGATTCCCTTTGCAATACCATTGCGCCATTCTTGCAGATGTGCCTGTGCCACAGGGTGAACGGTCGATAGCTTTTTCGCCGTAAAAGACCGCACTCCTGGCAGAAGCTGAGGAATCAAGAGTCTTTCCTGCCCAAAGTACATGGCTCAATCCCCGGATATACTGGCTATCAGGATGAACAAACATGTCGCCATAGTTATCATTTAGTCTTTCCCGGCAAACCCGGCTCCAGGAAACCAATTGATCTGTTTTATAATGATCAAGCCCGAGAAAGTTCTCCTGAGGATCAACAATGGCATAGAAGTTACCTCCATAAGCAACGTCCACCGTAATCATCCCAAGATCCGGGCATTCAACTTCGAGTTTTTCAGCGGCTAAAAACGACTTGACATTCGTAAGCTTCACTGATTTTACTTTTTTACCCTCCTTGCGATAGTCGATAAGTACCAGTCCCGCTGGTGTCTCCATTCTTAGCTTACCGGGAATCTTCGGCATAACCAACCCTTCTTCAATTGCAATGGTGATTGTTCCGATAGTACCGTGTCCGCACATTGGTAGACATCCACTCGTTTCGATAAAAAGAACAGCAATGTCATTTTCAAGATCCTGCGGTGGATACAAAATACTTCCACTCATCATATCATGCCCGCGTGGTTCAAACATTAGTCCCTTTCGAATCCAGTCATACTCACGCAAAAAATGCAGGCGCTTTTCCATAATCGAATTACCATTAAGCAAAGGTCCTCCACCAGCGACCAGCCTTACTGGATTTCCACAAGTATGGGCATCAATACAAAAAAACTTCTTCGAGGACAAAAAATTGAAATTTTACATTGTTTATGTGCGATGCGAGAATCGTTCAATTTCAACAGACAAACAGTCGTGCACTTCCGAAATCATAAATGCTTGTTTCGCTTTCCCGGCGCGGAAACATTCCTATGTGCCAAACGCCAATAATGGAGTTACTGCATCCTTGGAATGTCTTCTTTCAATCTTCCCAACAATACCAACGGACCAGAATCTTTCAACACGCCTGCTCACCTCTCGCGCAAGACTCATATTCATTATAATTATGCCCGCTGAACGTCATCTTGTGGTACCTGTATATGCAGGTAATCAGGTAACTCCGGCCTGTTTTTTAAAGCCTCATTGATAACAGAGAGGACGCGATCTCTTTCCTTTCCTTCCAGCATCAGCCGGGGGGCCCTTACCTGCTCCGTTCCAATCCCAGTTAAAGAGGAAGCAAGTTTAATATACTGAACCAGCTTGGGCTGGATATCTAACTCCATTAGCGGAAAAAACCAGCGGTGAATTCTTAAGGCTTCATTATAAAGACCCGCCTTCACCAACCGATAAAGGGCAACTGTTTCTCTCGGGAAAGCATCTACCAATCCAGCTACCCAGCCATCTGCGCCCATTGACAGGCTTTCCATGGCCAGTGGGTCAACGCCGCACAAAATTTTATAGCGGCTTCCAAAACTGTTGATCATCCTCGTTATATTCGAAATGTCCCTGGTTGATTCTTTAACAGCCCTGATATTTGAAATAGAATCCAATTCCTCAAACATCGCAAGAGTCACAAGGCTCTTATAATCAACAGGGTTGTTGTATATCATTATGGGTAATGAAGTATTTCTTGCCACAGTCTTGAAATACTCCAGTGTCTCCCTGTCATCGGACTTATAACCCAGGGGTGGCAAAAGCATCAGCCCGTCTGCACCGTTTCTTTCCGCTTCGTTAGCCGCGGAAACCGCTTCAACTGTCGACTGCTTTGCGATGTTTACAATGACCGGCAAATTCTTGGGAACAATGTCTTTTGTGTAGATGAGCAAAGTTTGTTTTTCCGAGTCTGACAAGGTGCTCGCTTCTCCTAATGAACCACTGAGAATAATTCCGTCAATCCCTGAATCGATCTGCGCTTCAAGGTTAGCAGTAAACGTTTTGAAATCAATTGAATCATCTTCTTTGAAGGGAGTTAAAACCGCAGGGTACACACCTTTCCACTGAACAACACTCATACAAAATAATTTAATGGATGACTTGAGATATAGTGGGTAAAAGTAAATTCATATAGTGTGCCCCACTTAACACTAATTAATTGATTGTTTACAAATTTTAACTCATTTTGTACCACACGACGTCAATTCTCGAGACCATGAAGACGGTTTGAAAAATGTTGAAGGATTATCGAACAGAAGTATGCTGCAAATTATAAATCCGGAGTAAAAAAAACAATCGCCTCCTTTCTCCTTACATGTATTTATATTTTGTTGGCCGGTCGGCCATCGGGAAAAAAACTCGAATAAATCACCGTCGTAAAATAACCAAACGAACCGGTTTTGTTACTTCCGGTTCTTTTCAATCGGAACGAAATCAGCATAGTACGTTTTAATAAAAGTATCGTTCGTAAAGAGTTTTTTCTGAGCCTCCTCTACTTCTGTATGTTTCCACTGCTCCACAGGCATTAATCTCAGGTTTGACACTCCATCTTCGAGAACAACCGGGAGATCGAAACCCTTCACACAATTGCTCCAGTGGTAATGCACCTCGTCACCGTCGAAAAAGAATTCCAGTTTCGGAATCTGAGTCGTTCTAAGGTATTGGTCGAAAACTTTGCCATAGTTAAAACCTGATTTTTTTGAAATGTAGTCTTCAATTCGTCTCGAGGTAACGGTCTGGTGGTAGAAGTCCCTGTTAAGTCCTCTCAAAATTTCCCTGAACAGAACATCATTGTCGATGCTGTTTCGAAGCAAACCCAAAAGAGTAGCCCCCTTTGGATACATATCGCCGCTCCCTTCTGCGTTTACATTATAATCGGCAATGATTGGCCGGTCATTTTTGATTCCTTTTCTTACGCCAAGACGATATTCATTTGCTGCATTTTTCCCAAAAATATATTCTACGAAGAGAGATTCGCTATAGCTGGCAAAACCTTCATGAACCCACATGTCTGCAAGGTCTTTCGTAGTAATGTTATTCCCAAACCACTCATGTGCGCTTTCATGTACTACAATAAAATCCCATTTCATACCCCACCCAGTCCCCGAGACATCACGGCCGCGGTAACCGGGCTTATACCAATTGCCATAAGCAACGGCACTCTGGTGTTCCATTCCGGGATGAGGAGCATCGACCAGTTTATATCCATCATCATAAAAAGGGTAAGGCCCAAACCAATATTCGAAAGCTCTAAACATATTATGAACTTCCGGAGGCAGATATTTTTTTGCAGTTTCTAAATTGTAATCCAAAACCCAATAGTTAACATCAAGCGGTCCCGTTTCCCCATTGTACACTTCGGCGAAGTTTACATATTTACCAATGTATGGAATGATGGCATAATTATTAATCGGGCTGACGACAGCCCAGGTGTACGATGTCGTACCATCACCATTTATTTTTTTTGACTGCAGACGGCCGTTGGCCACGGCAACTAAAGTGTCAGGAACTATTATACTCAGGGATGCACCTTCGTCAGGTTCGTCGCTTTGATGATCTTTACACGGATACCATACGCTGGCACCCAGGCCCTGGCAGGTAACGGTCATCCACGGGCGACCCAAAGAATCCTTAGTGAAGGTCCATCCACCATCCCAAGGCGGCCGGGGAGCTAGGCGCGGTTTTCCTGAAAAATAAACTTCTATCGATTCTTTCGAATCTTTTCTCTGAACAGGTGTATTGACGTACCATACGTTGCCTCTTTGTTCAAATTCCAGTGTTTGTTGCTTGTATCGAATACTGTCTATTTTCAAAGGATCCTGTAAATCAATTTGCATTTTATTCAGGTGATGATCGCTAAGCACCTTATATGTAATCACATTTCTACCCTTGGTTGTCCTGCTTTTATAATCCGGTTTGACGGTGATATCATAACGAAGCACATCCCACCAGGCCCTTTCGGAAGTGATGCTTCCACGCAACGTGTCCGCATGAGAAAACGTCTTCATCCCTGGTTGCGCATAGGCGATTGGCGAAACAACGAGAGTTAATAAAATGAGGTGCAGTCTTTTACGCATACGACAACCAATTCGCCCTGTAAAATTTAGTTCGATCACTCATTAATTCACAACGGTTCCTGCAAACTTAGACCGCATTGTTGGTTCCCTTTGATCCGTTATTGCCAGATACTATGCAGATATTAGCCTGTTCAGTGACGAACGCCGATTGTTGCCGCCAGCTAAGATCTTATCCCATTGAACGACTATAGTCGCAGTAGTGACGAGCGGGCAAGTCGGGCTGAAAGCCATCCGAACCGTTCAAAAAACATCGGAAGGTCGTTCCAACTTTCATTACAAAGGCAACGCTGGAAGTCTTCAACATGCAAGACGCCAACGCGAAAATAGTATTGATGCGAAAAATATTATTAGGA
>DATDNL010000397.1:0-3890 GCA_036518315.1 Flavisolibacter sp.
CTATCGATTTGTAGTTTAATTCATAGGTAAAAAACCTTAAAGCGCTGAAATGCACTTGAAGTTGCCTTTTATATTTGTTAGTTTTACGCCCACTATAATCCGTCGTAAATACAGGTTGAAACCTGTCTTACCTCAATTGCCTTTAGCCCCTGTAAGCAGGGGCTATTTTTTCTTTATGAAATTCGGTACAACCTGTGTTTCTTCTGCGTTTTGAACAGACACAAAATCAGCATTTATGATTTTGGTCGTAATGGTCAGAATCATTGTTTATTTCAAGTCTGTTCTTCAAACTTTGCGCTTTATCTTAATTACCGCCTTGTGGAAAGCAACTGTTATTAATTAGTGCGGTATCCATGAGAGACCATGGTCTCGTAGTTGTGAGCGAATGAACTCCCATTCTCAGAACGGGAGTTTTTTTATGGCCCTGATGTATTAAAATCCCAGCCCGATTTCGATGTTCTATTTATGAGTTACATGAACTTCAGGAAGCAGAATTCAAAAACCTATTCACAGAACGACAGTAGAATTTTGGAATAGTTGTTAACATAAATTGGTTTTGAAAGTCACAATAAAAATTTCGATACGATTCTCCTTTCTACGCGGCTAATCCGACAGGGCATCTATGAATTGTCTACCTGATAATTAGAACGGCTCTTTCTTCACCAATGCATGAGCGCTGCAGGCGCCGCTGTGTTACGCCTCCCTTTGCCTTTTCCGTTCCACGTAATCACAAATAAGCCATACAATTAAATTCAGTGCACAAACGGTGAGAAATACTTCCATAATTTTCGTTTAGGTTATAGTGGGTTAATTGGATTTTATAAATAAGAAACGAACGGGCTTTGAAAAAACTTCGTTCTCCATTGTCAGGTAGTACATTCCTCCTTTCATTCCGTCCGTTGTCAATGGTATCACCTGCCTGCCCTTCTTCACATGAACCGCGCCCTCTTTAATCCTGGCTCCTGCGGCGGTATAGATAAAATACTTCGCAGTTAACGTTTGCAAAGCATTGACCTCTATGAATAGTTTATCTTTTACCGGGTTCGGCCAGAATCGTGAAGCAGCGCTTGCACCAGTAACTTCAATAACGTCAGAGTAGATTATTCTGTCAGACCTGTCCTTCAATCGCAATCGGTAACGAACGGACGATGATGGTGGTGCCGTGATGGAGACTTCGTTTCCATTGAAAGGGCCGGCGATCGTTTTTGCTGCCTCGAAGAATGCATCTCCGTTTTGCTCCAGCACCGCTTCTTTCAGGTTTTCCCAGTCGCTAATTTTAAATGAAAATGTTTGCTGGCCGTTTTGAGTGCCATTCCATTTGAAATACAGCAGTTTGACAGGAAGCACGACTCCATAGCAATTGAAAATGAAGAAATCAAAATTTTTAAGATCGCAGGAAGAAGAGGTGGCCACCGTGATCCGGTAGCGGCCGTACGCCAGGTTATTAATGTCGATGGAAGTGGGAGTACTATCAACCCCGTAGCTATATGTATCTGCCTGGTTGAAGGTATTATTACTGTCGGCATCATAAGCAAGCGTGTAATTCATTGGGAAGAGCGATGCCACGTTGCTTCCTGAAACCTGTATGGATATAGTTCCCGTTGTGCTTTGACAGTTCGATGCACTGACGGTATTGAAACTATAGGCAGTAGAAGAACTGCTTCCGGTCTTGTTGGGCGCACCTGCGCTGATCGCTGTCGTTTTTACCCAACCGCAATCCCCGTCGACCTTCCTGGCAAAACTGTTATCGATCCCTGTTGAAATACCGATGGTCTCATAGTTTACAGACATATTATCCAGGTCAAAGGTTTTTGATGTGCAGCCGCCCGAAAGTGTGGGAGTGCTGATGTTGGCTGAGGCTGTAACGGGTTGGTTTCGTGAAACGGCATCAACGACGTTCAGTGCCGGATCCAGCAAAATAATTTTTTCGTTGGCGCTGCCGCCATCCTTCAAAAACCCGTCGCCCGTCGTCGGTATGGCCGTATTGGTGCAATTACAGGTAGTCCAGTTGAGACTTACGTGAATCGCACTATCGGTATTGGCACAGCCTTGTGCGAGAATGTCCTGTCCTGAGAGTACAAAGTATTTTCCAGGCTGAATAATCGTATTGGGAGGAATGGTTACGGAGTAGGTGCCATTCGTAACAATGTAACAGCCTATGTTCATGGGGCCGGGACCAAAGTTGAGTAGTTCAATAAATTCGCTGGTCGTAGTACAACCGGACCACGACATAAATTCGTTGATCACGACACGCCCCTGTCCGAAACCTGTATTGGAAAACAACAGGCAGCACGAAATGCAGATACGGATCGCAGTAAGCTTGGTCTTCATTGTGATCGGACTTCCCGGCCTAAAGTAAAAACTGTACTTCTACATAGGAAAAATATTGCAGGAAATGAAAGGAAACTAAGTAAAATTCCTTGTGGTGACCGGGTGAAAAACCGTTAATCGGAGGCCGGATCAATAACGTATAGCCGTAGTTTTTCTTAAAAATCCAGGACCAGGTATATCCTTCTCATAAAGTGAAAACATAAGAGTTAGTGCAGCTGACAAAAAAAGGTTGCGCGGGTTCTCGTCGTCGTGCCCTCTTACAAACACCAGGATGGTTCGGCAATCGTCAAACATCCTCCGAATGATGCTGGATCTACGTGGGAGGCACGCACGAAAGGCAGCAAATGGAATCGAAAACAGTTTACACACAGCACTTGCCTTCGACCGGATCCAAATAGCGTAATTAGAAAGCTGTTTACGCTGTTATAATCTAATTTTCTAGCTTTGCTCACCACCCCTTGAATCTTCTGCCGTTTCCCTTCACTTCTTTGATTAATTAACCAAAACGAAAAAGCAATGAAACAGCCCGTTTTATTTCTCGCGACAGTCATTTCTTTGACCCTCCTCTCCTGCTCTGGCACCCCTCCAGGCGGTATGACCGAAAAAGCTAAAAAAAACCTGGACAATGCCAGGGCCATCGCTAAAACCTTCGAATCAAAGGATCTAAGCAAGCTCGATGACTACATTGACAAAGACGTGGTGGATCACGCAGCTCCCGGAGGTGCGTCTAAGGGCATTGACAATGTAAAGAAGATGTTCCAGGACATGCAGGGGACAATGACCAATTCCAAAATGGAAACCGTAAAAGAACTTGCCGATGACGATTACGTTTGCCAATGGATGAAGGAAAGCTGGACACAGACCAAAGAATCGATGGGAATGAAGCCTGGCGACTATACTATGAACATGATCGAATTTTCAAAATTCAATGCAGACAGTAAAGTTATTGAACATTGGTCCTTTATGGATGTCAATGACATGATGAAAATGATGCCGCCGCCAACGGACAAAATGGATTCGACAGCAAAGAAATAAACGCTTCACCGAAACGTCTGTCCGGGTTAGATAGACGGTTTACTACAAATGGGAGGTCTTGTGATCTTACCTGGGAAACCTGTATGCCACAGCTACAACGCTCGCAGTAGCATTACTCAACGGAAAGAACCGTCTTTTGCTTTGCGCAATTTCGAAAACGGAAGAAAAAGAAGAGCTGTGTAACGAGGAACACAATGGCAGCTTCTGTCGCAGCACTGAGCTCTGTAGTGCGGCTGACTAAAACCAGGGTGATAAGCGCAATAACAGGCAAAACAATAAAACAGGCCAGACTAAGGAGAAAGCTTTTTCGGATCGTGTAGTGCAGGTTTAATAACGAAAGACTTCCGGTTATAGTAAATAACAGTCCCCATAAAATGCAATCGAGAATCAGGGCACCGATTCCAAAGCGTTGAACAGCTTTTTGAGTGCTTGGCGAATATTCAGCCAACAAAACCACGGCTGACAATAAGCTGCTCACCAGCCATGCATAGGCAAGATAAAGAAACAGGGTTGTGGTAAGACTT
>DATDNL010000398.1:0-2305 GCA_036518315.1 Flavisolibacter sp.
TATGCTCACCCTGGCAAGGAAAGTTATCTAGACGTTTGGGGCAAAGCGTCTGTAGTCAACGACAAGCAAACGCTGAAGGACAAATGGTCGCCACTGGTAAAGGCATGGTTTCCTGGCGGCGTTGATGACCCTAACCTGGCCTTGTTGAAGCTTACTCCCCAAGAAGCTTATTACTGGGATGCCGAAGCGGGAAAGATGGTCTCGTTTCTAAAGATCGTTGCCAGCGCTATTACGGGCAAACCGGCATTCAGCAACGACGCACAGGGAAGTCTAAACGTTTGACATCACGGTGCTACTACCCTTCATGAAGCTCAACGAAGTTGAGACTGTTGCGACAGGAAAAGGAATGCACACAACAGAAGGTTTAGCCATGCGGGTTCAACAAGCGATTAGAACTCTTGACTTGCGTTCGCCCCGGTTTTTTCCTCGAAAAGGTTCTCGTACATCGGACTTTCGGTCTGTTTCCATTTATCCCAGAAGGTAAAATACAAACCATAATTGTATTTGAACTGTTTGTGATGAAGTGAATGATGTGTTGCACCGATTAGCCACCTTCCAAGGAAATGTTTATGGAAGTTCTTTGGGTATACTTCTATATTCAAATGATTGATGACACTGCTGAAGGTCATGATAGTTAACTGAGCGATCAGTACATACAAATGGATAGGCAATACCATAAGCAATAGGGGAAGATAGATTGCCTGGAAGAATCCTTCGATGGGGTGAAAAGAAAAAGCGGTCCACGGTGAAGTGATATGACTGTCATGATGCACCCGATGAACAATTCTGAAGATCGCCGGTCGGTGCATCCAACGGTGTAGCCAATAATAGTAGGTCTCGTGTAACACCAATGATGTCACCAGGCTTAGAGGCAGCCACCAAAGAGGATAATCGTGCACATCAAAATACAGTTCGGTATACCCCTTCTGCCACAACAGCAATGTGACGGCACCGGACACCGCGAAAATCAGCGCTGTTATTGAACTCCACAAGACTTCTTTTTTGAACTGCCTGGGTTTGTAATTGCTTCTCATTACCCTTCTTGCACGCCAATGCCCGGGAAACCATAAATGAAATAGTCCGTAGAATAATCCCGCTATCACGAAATACCTACCGATCACAACTGCGAACACCACAAGGACAGCTGCTAAAAACCAATATGGCTGCGATACATCTGGCAATTGCATATTTAGTCAACAATTTCGGGCTTTATTCGTTCACTTAAGCACAATGGGACTGCCTACAGCCAATGTAACTGCTGTTTCCATCCTTGCAAACGGTCACTCTTCAAAGCAGTGTGAATGTTAACCTTATTGCTCAGCTCTTTAACGTTTTCTTGTGCATGCGGCTGTTTAATGGCACTATCTTTTCGGTACAATTGAATCACCAAATCACTGATCTATGAAAACGATTATTACTCTCTTCATCGCAGTTTTTGCCGTCGGAAGTTTATACGCTCAGACAAATAAAGACGAGGTCCGCAGGGTTATTCTTGGACAAGGAAAAGGAACGCCTGCTCCATCGGGCAACGGTCGTGATGTTATTCTTGGCGGTGGCAACAATGGGAACACCTATCCCACTTCCTATCCCGGAAACTATCCCAACTCGGGATCAAGGCAGGGTCAAGTCGACCAGGTGAACAGGGAATACGATGCCAAAATCTGGTCTATCAGGAATAACAGAACTCTAAGCCAACAAGAAAAGGATAGAATGATTCGCCAGCTAGAGGAGGACAGGCAAAGAAGAATTCAGCAGATCACAAGGAACGGTCATTATGGATATCAAACCAAAGGCAGGAAAGACAGAGACGATGATGATGACGATCGTTACGAAAGAAACGGAAAAGGCAACAACGGAAAACATTTAGGCTGGGAAAAGGGCAAGGGCAATCCTCATCGATCACACGACGATTAGTTCCAGAAAAGAAGTCTTTTCTAATTAAAGAATTCAATAGCAACGCCGGTGAAGACACAGATTTGATGGTGTCGCCGGCGTTTTGATTTAGTACCAGCTATCCGGCGAAGTCGATTAGTTACTCTTCTTTGCAATCTTTCAAAAGGCGGTCACGTCATTTGTTGGTTTCCCTGGTGGGACCAGGATTGTTGAACTGTATTATTTTACTCAATCATAACTGTAAAAGATGTACTTGCTCATGTGCATATTTCCGCAGAGAATATAGGTAAATAAATAAGGTGGTGAAAGTCATCTCTAATTGGTGAGTATTTAGCTTCCATTAGCTTGTTCTTGGTTGCTGTATTGTATCCTTATCGTATCCGCTTGGTTACTGCATGGTGTCCAGTTAGTA
>DATDNL010000399.1:0-7090 GCA_036518315.1 Flavisolibacter sp.
CGGTCAATAAATCTATTTATCTAAACCTGGTACTTTCAAAAGGATGGACCGAAGAAATGGGTGAGGTATCTATCGGAGCCTCCCAGAAGATCTCAACCGATGATGGCACAGTCCTGCTCGACAACGCCGACATGTTCGACAACTATAAGTCTATCAGCGCAGAAGATGCGAAATATATTAAGCTGAAGGCTGTTGTGACGAGGACTGCTCCCAAAATCAGGTACTACATAGTGGACTTTAAAGTGTGGGACAAGAATGGCAAAGGCACGGTCACTGGCAGCTATCGCTTCTTCGTACAATAGGTGAATTCCGCTATAGCTTACGCCACTTACTTCTTACCGGGCAATTCTTCCTTCAGGAACTGCGCCGTGAAGCTTTCCTTCACCTTCACTAACTCTTCAGGAGTTCCTTCAAACAATATCTTTCCACCTCCTCCTCCGCCTTCCGGACCCAGGTCAATGATATGATCGGCCACCTTTATCACGTCCATATTGTGTTCGATAACCAACACGGTATTGCCCCTGTCCACCAATTTATTCAGTACCTCGAGTAGGTGATGAATATCTTCAAAATGAAGCCCCGTAGTCGGCTCATCCAGTATATAAAATGTTTTACCTGTATCTCGTTTTGCCAGTTCCGTCGCCAGCTTTACACGCTGCGCTTCGCCCCCACTTAAGGTAACCGCCGACTGACCCAGGGTGATATAACCCAGTCCAACATCTTCCAATACTTTAATTTTCCTGTATATGAAAGGAACTGCCTGGAAGAATTCTACTGCCTCTTCCACAGTCATATCAAGTACGTCAGCAATCGACTTTCCCTTGTAACGTATCTCGAGTGTCTCCCTGTTATACCGCTTACCATTGCACTTTTCGCAATGCACATACACATCGGGCAGGAAGTTCATCTCGATAGTTCTCAATCCACTGCCTTCACAGACATCACAGCGGCCACTCTTTACATTGAATGAAAAGCGACCGGCATTGTATCCACGGATCTTTGCTTCAGGAATGGAAGCAAAGAGCGTCCTTATATCGGTAAAGAATCCGCAATAGGTAGCAGGATTACTTCTTGGCGTCCGTCCAATTGGTGACTGGTCAATCTCGATCACCTTATCAATATGTTCCAATCCGGTAATAGTCTTATGCTCCAGGGGAGTCATCTTCGACCCATAGCAATAATGCGATAACACCGGGTACAAAGTTTCGTTGATCAATGTCGACTTACCGCTTCCACTTACCCCGGTCACTACTATCATCTTCCCCAGCGGAAACTTTACAGAAACATTCTTTAGGTTATTCCCGTTAGCGCCTTTCACAGTGATCGCTTTGCCATTTCCCTTTCTTCTTTCCTTTGGCACTTCAATCTCTCTTTCACCCCTAAGAAACAAAGCAGTCAGTGTATCATTCTGTATCACGTCCTGCGGATCGCCCTGCGCCATGATCCTTCCACCGTGATAACCTGCTCTCGGACCGACGTCAATCAAATGGTCAGCAGCCAACATGATGTCCTTATCGTGCTCCACTACCAGAACACTGTTACCAATGTCTCTCAAATTCTTCAATGCCGTGATCAACCGGTGATTATCCCGTTGGTGCAATCCAATAGAAGGTTCATCCAGCACGTAAGTGATACCTTGTAACTGTGAACCAATTTGCGTGGCTAACCGTATGCGTTGCGACTCTCCTCCGCTTAAAGTTCTTGTAGGACGGTTAAGGGTAAGATAAGTCAGGCCTACATCCAGTAAAAACTGCAACCTCTCCCTTATCTCTTTAATGATCTCCCTGCCAATGATCTTCTGGTTATCACTTAGGCGGCTCTCAATCCCCCCAAACCATTTCACTAATTCCACCAGGTCTAGATTGCTCAGTTCAGCAATGTTCTTTTTATCAACCTTGAACCAAAGGCTTTCCTTCTTTAACCGCGTCCCATCGCATGTTTTACAGGTAGTGAGCTGCATAAATGCTTCTGCCCACCTTTGAATAGCTTCACTGGTGCTGGTAGCAAACCAACGCTTCACTTGCGGCACCACACCCTCAAACTCCCCGCTGTACACATTACCGTCTATTGCTTCATCATCAAAATGTAGTTCATCCCCAGTCACATCAGTTTCTTTTCCAAACAGCACGAGGTTGAGTGCTTTCTGCGACATGTTCTTAATCGGTGTATCAAGACTAAACTTATTCTTCCTGGCCAATGTTTGCACCTGTTTGAAAATATAGGCCTCCCTTTCTCCACCGAGGGGTGCAATACCGCCATCATTGATACTGGCACTGTCGTCCGGGATGATAGCACTCATATCCACGGTATACACTTGCCCCAATCCTTTACAGGTCGGACAAGCACCGTACGGCGAGTTAAAAGAAAATGAATTGGGCGATGGCTCCTCGTAGCTAATTCCAGTGTCCTCGCACATCAACTGCCTGCTGTAGGCAGCTTCGCCTTTCTTTCCTTTGTCGCTTTCAAATAAAACAAACATCAGGTCCTTTCCCAACTTCAGTGACTGTTGAACACTCTGGCTGATCCGCGTGCGCATATCCTTTGCCACCTTTAACCTGTCCACGACCAGTTCAATGTCGTGGATCTTATAACGGTCTACCTGCATCTTCGGACTAAGGTCTTTCACTTCACCGTCGACACGCACTTTCAAAAATCCCTTCTTCCTTACCTCTTCAAACAGTTCGCGGTAATGTCCTTTTCTACCCCTCACCAGCGGTGCCAGCAAAGTGATTTTGCAACCATCGAACCGCTTGAATATATTATTTACGATCTCGTCCTCACTCCACCTCACCATTTTTTTGCCGGTGTTATACGAGTAAGCCTCGCTGGCTCTTGCAAAAAGCAAACGCAGGAAATCGTACACTTCAGTGACGGTACCTACTGTTGAACGCGGGTTCTTATTGGTCGTCTTTTGTTCAATGGAAATGACGGGTGAAAGCCCGGTTATCTTATCCACGTCGGGACGCTCCATCTCGCCAATAAACTGCCTGGCATAAGCGCCAAAGGTCTCCATGTAGCGGCGCTGCCCCTCCGAATAGATGGTATCAAAGGCCAGCGAGGACTTGCCGCTCCCGCTTATTCCCGTGATAACCACCAACTTATTCTTTGGAATGGCAATATCTATATTCTTAAGGTTGTGCTCCTTGGCTCCGAATACCTCGATAAACTCTTCCTGCCCGTTCGTTGGCGTCTCTTGTTTTTTCATGGCTCTCCTTCAAAAATCAGTGTCGGCGAAGATACACCAGCACTTGTTTTTGCTAAAAAATTTAACAAGAACCCTTCAGCTTAAAAAAAATTACCGGATTTCAATTTTTGGCACAGTATTCCGTAATACGGGTCAAAACCTTTCCCAAACTTTAAATGACTATATATGAAAAACGCCATTTTCCTGTTCATTGCAGCTTTATTGGTTACAGTCTCTGTAAGCGCACAGTCAACAGTTGATTCTATCCACGCGAAGTATCAACTGCAGCCAATGCCCGATACTTTAACAATCGAAAAGACCTTCCCGGTTCTTGGTACCTACCAGTTAAACAGTGCCGATGCCAACGGTCAGACAGTTACCGTTACATTGGACTCAACTAACAGGGGTATCGTTTGGGTGAATGGTTTGCCTGAAGGCACGATGAAGGCGTATTTAAAGAAATCGCCTGGCATTTACAGGATCGTCTCACAAAAGTCTCAAAGCGGTACACAGATCCCCGAGGGAACTCTGTACTTCGACCCAACAACGAACAACCTGAACATCGCCTTAGGTAGGCCGTATAATGAGGCTGATCCTACTGCTATCTTCAGCAATCCGACCGCTACAGATGCTACTGCTGATGTAGCCGGCAATGCAAACCAGACGAAAGTGAAAACAAAGACGCCCGTAAGCAAAACAAAAACCAAGTCTAAACTGGTTTTGTACACTGCTACGAAAACACAAATGACTTCTACTTCCACGAATGCTGCTAAGCAATAAGTGTAGGTTTAAATCCTCTGTTAAATGGGCTGTACCTCTGGTGCAGCCTTTTTTTGCTCTTTTGTAGAAAGATTGTGAAAGTCCCGGCCTCCTGCCATTTATGAGGTCTGGCAATTCAGTGTACTTTTGCGACTTCAATATGAAAGAGTTATCTGTCGTCATTCCTATAATGAATGAAGAGGACAATATAAAGCCTCTTTTGGAGGCGGTTCGCAATGCGCTGGTTGATTATGACTATGAAATTGTCCTGGTGGACGATGGTTCCACAGACGGTACAAGGAAGCAAGTACTTGAATACGCTGATGAAAGAACCAAACTCGTTGAACTCAGAAAGAATTACGGACAAAGCACTGCTATGACGGCGGGCATCGATCATGCCAACGCTAGGTATATAGCTATGATCGACGGCGACCTGCAGAACGATCCAACGGATATACCGTTCATGCTCGAATTGGCAAAAAAAGAAGATTGGGATGTGGTAGCAGGCAACCGTAAGAATAGAAAGGACGGCATGTTCTTAAGGAAGATTCCCAGTGGTATCGCCAATTCCCTGATCCGCAAAATGACCGGCGTTTATATCAAGGATTATGGATGCACCTTAAAGGTGTTTAAGAAAGAGATTGCAGAAGATCTTGGCCTCTATGGAGAACTACACCGTTTCATACCAGTACTGGCAAAACTACAGGGAGCGAGGATCACGCAGGTTGACGTAAAACACCACCCAAGAAAGTTTGGCAAGAGCAAATACGGCATCGGAAGAACATTCAAAGTTCTCTCCGATCTCATACTCATGGTATTCTTTCGAAAGTACCTGCAGAAACCCATGCACCTGTTTGGCACCATTGGATTCATAAGCTTCGGCCTTGGCGTAATCATTAACCTTTACCTGCTAGTCCTGAAAATTCTTGGTCACGACATCTGGGGTAAGCCTATGCTTATTCTTGGATTGATCTTTTTGCTTGGTGGTATACAGTTGATCACCATTGGTATACTCGCCGAAATTGCCGTGCGTACCTATTTTGAGTCTCAGCAAAAGAAGACCTATAACGTTAGGAAGATTTACACGAAAGACAAAGAGGTAAAGACTTTAGAGATCACCGTTTAATGAAGCAGCAGCTCTTTGTTGTCTAAGAACCACCGGTAAAAATTGTTCAAACCGTCTTTCAACAGTGTTGTCGGTTGATAGTCTAGCAACTGCTTAGCCTTCGAGATATCTGCAAATGTTATTGGCACATCGCCCGGCTGTTCGGGCTGTTGATCAATTGTTGCCTTGCTGCCAGTCACTTCTTCAATATTCGAAATCAATTCTTTTAACGACACACCGTGATTGTTACCCAGGTTGATGATCTCAAATTGTGATCGATCATAATTGATGGCAGCTAAGATGCCTCTTATGATGTCATCAACATAAGTGTAATCCCTGCTTGTCGATCCATCACCATACATGGTGATGGGCTGATTCGTCAGGATGGATTTTATAAACTTGTGGATGGCAAGGTCGGGTCTTTGAGAAGGACCGTACACGGTAAAGAATCGTAAAGCAATAAAACGGATCCCATACAAATGACTAAATACATGACCCGCCATTTCACCCGAAAGTTTGGTCATCGCGTAGGGACTGATAGGCTGCAATCGTTCCGTTTCTTTCCAGGGAAGGTTTGGATTAACACCATAAACACTGCTCGAGGAAGCGAACACGAACTGCTTCACTCCTGTTTCTTTGGCAAAATCCAAAAGCATCTGTGTGCCAAGGACATTCGTCCGCTGGTACGCCATCGGGTCGTTGATACTTGGACGAACGCCTGCTTTAGCAGCAAGATGAATGATTACGTCGACCTTTTGGGATAATATTCTTTGCAGTTCAAATGAAGAAAGATCATCAAGGTTCCTGTCGAACAACATAATTTGCTGGTGCTTCTCAAAGTCCTTTGTGTTCAGCAGCTTTATCTGCCTTGAGTAAAAAGGATCAAAATTGTCGATGATGGTAATCAACAGGTCTTTATCGTTCAACAGGGCCCTTACCACGTGATTTCCAATAAAGCCTGCTCCGCCGGTTATCAAATAATGTTTTTTATACACACCCATCTTCGTTGTTCTGACTTTTATCTTTGCCGCTTAAATAATAAAAATTGCTGCAAAGTACAGAATATCGCCATTTCAGGAACGCTGTTGTTTTTACTCTTGTGTTGGCAGTGATCGTTGCTGTGTTTGTTCTGATCTACGGAAAAGCAGGCTCTTTTCTTGTAATTAATAAGTACAACAATCCCGGGTTTGATTATGTGTTTCGTTTCTGGACCTATTTAGGCGATGGCATTATCTGGGTTCCTCTTTTTGCCTATGTACTTCTGTTCCGGCGCGATTATTTTGTCGCCATCTTAACTGCCCTTATCATATCAACTATACTGACGCATTTTCTTAAAAGAGTGGTTTATCCAAACGAGTTCAGACCTATTGTCGTTTTAGGAGACAAGGTGCGCGTGATCCAGGGCTATTACATGAACCGCGAACATAGTTTCCCATCCGGTCACACAACCACTGCCTTCACGCTGGCACTCTTGCTTGCGTCTATTGTCAAAAAGAACTTTTGGGTTTACTTCTTTCCCTTAGTCGCTTTCTTTGTTGGCTACTCACGTGTCTATTTAGCCCAACACTTCGTTACGGATGTATTGGCAGGAATCTTTGTCGGCACAGTCTCCGCCTATTTATCACTGCTGATTCATCATCAATTTCAAAAAAAACGAAACCCACCACTCGAAACAGACAACTAAAAACACTCTGTGATCCTCTGTTCTCCTCCACCTTCTGTCACCAAATTCCAGCACGATCAGTTTGCAACTTTCGCACCTCAGTACTCTCGTAAATAATTAATAAATTAGTAATTAATAATCTTGGACCGACTTATCCGGATTCCGATTTATTAAACACCACCGATGTCCTTTTAGTGGAGTTATAGAGCAGTTATCGAGCAGTTACAGAGCAGTTATAGAACAGTTATAGAACAGTAACTTCTCTGTAGAGTGCCATTAACTCCTTATCAGGTCTTGGTGGAAGTAATGTCCAACCCTGGCCCGCCTGTCGCAGATTTCATCCGGATAAAACCCCCTTAGATACCGCCGCCCACCTCTT
>DATDNL010000400.1:0-2798 GCA_036518315.1 Flavisolibacter sp.
GAGGCTGGCTGGTACAATAGAAAAATAGCTGTATTTCGCATGTTTATTCCCTGTACGAAAAGTAAGTAGTGTTTCTACGATGGAATCGGAATTTTACGTGCCTCCCTTTGCTATTAACTGAAAACCAGCATTAAGCGAGAACATTCGCTAATGGTCAGGATGCCAGCAGTTCCTCATGTAATTGTTTTCCGAACGAAACGAAGCCTTTGTCTGCATTTACATTTCTTTGCGCTGCAGTAGTTTGGCTGCGCGAAACAGGGGGTCTGCCGCCTGTAAGATCTTCATTCGCAACTGTGGATTGTAATTGGGATGGGCCTTTAAAAAACCGCGGACTATGGTGACAGCTTCGGTTGACTGATAGGAGCCCAGACTCGCATTCAGCCATGTTCCCGGAAAGAAGATGTCATTTGTCCTCTGGATTTCTTCCAGCATTTGAAGGCTTCCTGGTAGATACCGTACCGAACTGCTCGTTCTCAAAGGATGGTGTAAATAAGATAAGGCATCCCCAACCCATGCTTCTTTTTTACGAACACTCAACTGTTTCAAAGAAGCAAAGAATGCATCTCTTGTCTTCTGATCTTTTGAAACGGCAGGCATTAAAAACTGCAGCCTTTGTCGGCGATCTACGTTTTTCAGTCGATTCAACTGCGTGTCCAGCATTGCGTCATCGGGAAAGTCTTTTACGGCGAGGCTCAGTGCCAGGGAGGTGTATTCATCTTCCGACAGTTTGATCCCTGTCGGTGGTCGTTGCTCTTTCCAAATGTTGTGAAGCGTGTCCAATGCGGCAGGGGTTAAAGCGATACTTTGATAGGTACGAAATAGTATCTTCTTTTTGCCTTGCACGGGCTCGTTATTCATCGCGCTCCATAAGGTGGTTTCGATGACTGGTGCCATACGGTTTCTCTCTGTCGGAAGTATATAGTGCCAATAGATTTCAGAAAGCTGACCGGCAACCAGGTTGAGTGTCAGTTCTTCACTTTCTTTTGAAAGAAGGGGCAGATACAATGTCATCAGCTCCGTTGGCGATATAGTTTTACCAGCCAGCATATTCTCGTACAGGTTGATATAAGCCGAAGCCCTCATCACCGGATCTTCACATTGATCTATATGGGAGATCATATTCTTATCGACAGGGAATAAGCCATAACCTTCGCCCGAACTGTTGAATAGCAGGTATAAGGGCATTTTCGTTCCCCTCGCTTCTTTGAGTTCAACTGATGCCTCTTTTAGATTTACATCCAATTGCTCGGTATGATCAGCATACACCAGTGCGACCTTGAAGAACTGTGGCAGGAGGTAGTCTTGTCTCCTTTCGCCCTTTTGGCTTATGACTAGCTTCGAAATGACGCCCTCTCTTTGTTCAATCGTGTAGCTCAGAACCGGTCTGCCCGGAGTATTCACCCATACCCGGTTCCACTTCTGTAAATCTTCCGGTGTTCTCTTAGCCAGTATAGAAATAAGGTCTGGCCATGTTGCATTACTGTAGCCATATTTCTTTAGATATTCTCTCAATCCATCTCTGAAAGGTTCTGCTCCCATAAGTCTCTCCAATTGTCGCATCATGATGGGGGCCTTATCATAAATGATAGCACCATACAAGCTGCCAGCCTGGTCGAGGTTAGGAAGCACCTGCCTGATAGGATTGGCGCCTTCGGTTCTGTCGACGGCATAGGCCCTCGGATAATGTGTAAGCAGGAACTTAAGTTCATAAGAGTTATCCGCGCCCGATCCTTGTGTGATCTTATCGGCCATGAAATTGGCAAATACTTCTTTCATCCACACATCATTGAACCACTGCATGGTTACCATGTCGCCAAACCACATATGTGAGGTTTCATGCGAAATGACATTGGCCCTTACATTGCGCTGGTCTTGTGTGGCACCGGAATCGAGGAACAGGGAAGAGGCTTTATAGTCAATGGCACCAACATGTTCCATACCTCCGTACTGGAAGTCGGGGATCGCTGCAAAATCCAGTTTCTGGAAAGGGAATGGAACCTGTGTATAGGCTTCGAGGAAGTCAATGGCTTTCTTGTGAGCATCAAATATGGTATCAATACTCAGGCGGATCTTGTTGCTATCGGTTTCCCTGTAATAGAGATGCATCAGGTGTTCACCCTCCTGCTTCTCAGCAATCTCAAACCTGCCGGTTACAAATGAAAAAAGATAAGTACTGAAGAGGTCTGACTGCCTGAAGATATATTTTCTGAAATCACCTGAATCAATCGCATGGCTTATGACTGCATTCCCGAGCACCTTCCAGTCTCTTGGGGCAGTGAGCGTCAATTGAAACCTTGCCTTGATATTCGGCTGGTCAAAACAGGGAAAGGTCGTTCTGGCCCTGTCGGGTACAAGCAGAGTGTATAGGTAATCCCTGTTCCGGTTAAGCGACAGCTCACCTGCAATAAACCCGATGTCAATGCGGTTTCTCCCCTCTTTCAGGTATTTAGTGTCAATGACGATATGCTCGTTGTAGAAGGGGGCCTTGATCTTCGTACCGTTCACCGACAGCTCCTTGAGATGATCGCTTCTTTCTTTGAAATCTAACTGTAAAGGAGAGGTGTTGGCCTTTAGATTGAACGATAGCCGCTCACTAGCCGGAATACTGTCGCTCTGCCGCAGGGGTATAGAAAAAGAGAGTTCGTAAAAAACATCACTTACAATCCTATGCCTGTTATCTGCAAGAGATTGAGAAACACCCCTTTGCACTTCTAACGCCTTACTCTGCGCCATGCCAAATTGTAAGCCGGGTATCAAAACAACGACCAACCATTTCATCGCAGGAAATTACGGATTGG
>DATDNL010000401.1:0-5397 GCA_036518315.1 Flavisolibacter sp.
TGCCGATGAAGGTTTCTAAGGTTAACAGGAAGTGAGTATCATCAATCAATGGTCAATCGTGAAGGCTATCCCTCACCCTTGACCATTGATCATTGAGCATTGATCATTTTCTTCCCTCTTAAGACATCCACTGCCCCAAAGTTCTCAACTTATTACTCTTTACTCATCACTCACCATTCACTCTTTACTCGAAACCTTTCTCCTTCTACCTTCCACCTTATGCCTTACACCTCCCCCTGTGCATTTCCCTGTGCATTCTTTGTGCTTAACCACCCCCTTCTCTGGAACTTCATTTGAAGCTTCGTCTTCAAACCCAGATATAGTTACGAAATGCGACAGTCAAAAAATCTGCAAAGGAAAGAGTGCCCAGCATGCCCTTACCAAACGTCCGACGGTCAAAGTGGTAGCCGAGAAACAGAAGGCTGTCAATAATCGATAATCCAATAATTAATAATCACTAATTCCATAGCTATGCCCGAGTTACCCGATCTCAATGTGTTTGCAGGAAACCTGGATAAGAAGCTTGCAGGAAAGAAAGTGAAACGCATAGAGGTTGAAAACAAGAGGAAGCTGAAAGTTCCCGTCTCAAAACTTAAGAAGGGAATTGAAGGGAGCCGTCTTCAGAAGATTTACCGTGAAGGCAAGGAGCTCCGTTATGAGTTTGCTAATGGCAACGTCCTGGGTATGCACCTCATGCTCCATGGCAAACTTGATCTGCTTGACGACAGCACGGAAAAGAAGAACACCATTGTTGCAATGCACTTTGACAAGAACAATGTACTGGCGCTATCCGACTACCAGGGCGCAGCAAACATTGCTTTGAATCCTGAGGCAAAAGACGCTCCTGATGCCTTATCGGACGATGTTGATTATAAGTATCTCAAAGAAAAGCTCTCGAAAAAAAGGACGAACATTAAGACATTTCTACTGGACCAAAAAATGATAAGAGGCATCGGCAATGCTTACGCTGACGAGATCCTGTGGAAGGCACGCATCCATCCCCAGTCTGTTTGCAAAAAGATTCCCGACAATAAAATAAAGAAGTTGGCAAGGGAGATAAAATCTGTCCTTAAAGATGCAGAGAAACAGATCTTGAAGATTAAGCCGGACATAATCAGCGGTGAAGAAAGGAGCTTTCTTAAGATTCACAATGCCAAAAAGAAAGAAAGTCCCACTGGTGGAAGGATACAGAACAAGAAGTTCAACTCAAGGATCACCTACTTTACTGGCGAACAAGAGCTCTATAAATGATCCTCGTACCAGGCATGAATGTAATTGCCGATTGTCTTCACAGTTCAGGATCTCTGATCCGCTCTGCCGACCATTTTCCTACGTTGCAACTGATCAACCCAATCCTTATCATCAATGATTAATTGGTGAACAAATGGCAAACCCTGTACTTTCTTTCCGTTTAACGATGATACCTCGCCTTCGATGTGCTTACCCTTGTAATCAATAGGCGAATGCAATGTTTTCATACAGGTATTCGAACAAACGGCGAACCCTTAGAACGGGTTGATGATAAGTGTTTTACACAAGAAAGTCAAGCTTCTAATCACATTCTAACCAGAGCTGCCTCCTAAGATTACTACCTTTGCGCCGATTTTCCCTTCAACCCTTGTTATGATTAACCCCGGCAATAGTGAGCATAACGGTATCCCTATTTCTGTTTCCTTAGATGAAACCATGGCCCAACAGGACTTCACCACCTCGAAATCTGCCAACAAAAGGCGGCTCTTATTTATCTCTGCACTTGCGGTAGTAATTGGTATTTGCATAGCGGTGATTGCAAAACTTCTTGTCTACCTCATTAACTTCTTTACCAATCTTTCGTTTTATCACAAAATATCATTCGCCGCTGCAAGTCCTGCAGATAATCACTACGGTTTGTTTGTTATTGTGGTGCCCGTAATTGGTGGACTGGTAGTAGGTCTCATGGCCCTATATGGTTCAAAGGCTATTCGCGGCCATGGCATACCGGAAGCCATGGAGCAAATTCTGACGAACAAAAGCAAGATCAAACCGGTCATTACATTTCTGAAACCTGTGTCCTCGGCAATATCCATTGGTACCGGCGGACCCTTTGGTGCAGAAGGACCGATCATTGCAACGGGCGGTGCTTTTGGTTCAACACTCGGTCAGTTATTGAAGATTTCGCACTACGAAAGAAAAGTGTTGCTGGCGGCAGGTGCCACGGCGGGTATGTCGGCAATTTTTGGAACGCCGATTGCTGCCATCTTCCTTGCCATTGAATTACTATTGTTTGAATTCTCACCCCGTTCTATAATACCGGTGGCATTAGCCTGTATCACCGGGAGTGCGGGTCATCACTTGTTATTTGAGTCTGGTCCTGTTTTCCCTATGCCTTCAGTTGAGGTTCCGGGCAACGAAGCATTATTTGTCTACAGTGTGATAGGTATTGTTATCGGCTTGCTTTCTGCACTCATTACAAAGATCGTTTACTGGATAGAAGATGGTTTCGAGAAACTGCCCGTCCATTGGATGTGGTGGCCTGCCATCGGTGGATTGGCTGTTGGCATTGTAGGATATTTTGCGCCGAGGACCCTGGGTGTTGGCTATTACAATATCACCGACCTTCTTTCCGGTAAAATGTTGTTCCATGTAGTCGTATCCCTTTGTGTTTTGAAATTCATTTCCTGGGCAATTGCTCTCGGCAGCGGAACATCGGGCGGTACCCTTGCGCCCCTGCTAACAATTGGAGGAGCTACAGGAATATTGTTAGGCACTGTTGCCATGTCCTGGTTCCCCAATGCGGGCGTTGTACTTCCCCTGGCTGCGATGATTGGTATGTCGGCCATGTTTGCTGGCGCCTCGCGGGCTTTACTTACCTCTATCATTTTTGCTATTGAAGCGACAGGACAGGCCAATGGTCTTTTGCCTTTATTAGCCGCCTGCGTAGGATCTTATTTAGTGTCTTTCTTTTTGATGAAGAATACCATCATGACAGAAAAGATCGCCCGCAGAGGCGTACGAACACCGCATAGTTACGAGCCCGACGTCCTCGACAGGTTAACTGTGCAGGAAGTGGTGGAGGAAGATGGAACCCTCTTCAGCGCTACTGCCACTATTGAGGAAGTGCGCGACTGGCTAAGGAAGAATAAGGATGAGCATAGGAATTATTTCATAGTCGTTAACGAGGATGCTTCTTTCAAAGGGATCGTTAGTTTTTCAAACCTGTTCAGTATGCATCACGCGGCAACGGCTCCAATCGGTACACTCATCAAGAGAAAGCCTTTTGCCATTACTGGTAGTGAGAGTTTAAGAAATGCGGTTGAATTAATGGCAAAGGAGAACTTAGATGTATTGCCTGTGCTGTCCTCATCAAACAAGGTCACGGGTATTTTATCCTATGCTAATATTTTATCGGCCTATAAGCACAGTGTTGAAGAACATCAGAAGTCGGTTCATATCTCCATCAAACGCAGGACGCTCAAGATATTATTACATGGCAAGCGAAGATTAACGTCGGTAAAAGAGAGCGAAGCAAGTTAGCTCAACAATATTTTAACAAAACTGCTCCAAACTACGGCAAGCTTTTTTAGTCTGCTACAATGGATAACCATTTTAAACAGATTAACATGAAAAGAATCCTTCTACCCATCCTTTTTGCCATAGTGCTACCAACAGCCTTCTCGTGTAGCGGACTTAAAAACGCTTCCCTTAATGAAGTGGATGCCGCTGCCGGTTTAAAACAAATGCTTGAGATCGGTGTGCGCCAGGGAGTTCAAGGCTCATTCAGCAAAGACGCTATAATGACCACCCTGTTCCCGGAATCAATGAGGAAAACACTGAACACACTTCAACAATTAGGCTTACTGAGTGACCTCGACCGGTTCACGACTTCGCTGGCGACAGCTTCCGAAAAGACAGCCGAGCGCTCCATTCCCGTATTCGTCAACTCTATTGAGAACATGAGTTTTGCAGATGCCATAAGCATCGTAAAGAAGGGAGGTACGGCCGGAACCGATTACCTGCAGGCGCATGCAGGGACGCAACTGAGAGAAGCAATCCGTCCCGTAATGAAACAGACATTGGATGAGTACAAGCTCACAGACCAATGGAACAAGATCATGAAGCCGGCACAGGATATTTCCGGTAACCGTGTGAATCTTGATCTTCCCAACCTGATGGCGGGAATGGTCAGTGTAAAAATGTTTGAGACGATCGCCGAGAAGGAGAGGGAGATCCGTAGTAGCCAATCGGCAAGAACGACAGCCTTACTGAGAAAGGTCTTCGGTGGTAATTATCGTTAGACTTATCATTAAAATTGTATTTGGACGAGCCACAATTACAGTGGCTCGTTTTATTTTCTGCCTGCTTTGTCACGAATCACAGACAGAAATTGCAGGTTTTGGCATTGGCTCAATTCTTCGTGCGGCTCTTTGTCAATAATTTTCTCAATTTAAAAATTGAAACATGTACTACAATCAGTCATGCGCCGCAAAAGGCGAAGCTTACGGAAGCAGGCAAAGGCCAATGCTTATCCGCAGTATGCAAAGAGCTGCAGTCAACATCTACAAGACAGACAGCAGTTTTGAAATGCTTGTATTTGCTCCGGGTCGTATCAAGGAGCACTTTAAAATCGACGTGGAAGGAAGAGAATTAAAAGTCTCCTACACGCCGCCGGAAGGTTTCCCAAGACCAAACTGGGTGTTGCGTGAATACAGCCGTGGCGGTTTTACCCGCGTGTTCACATTGGATGAAACCATCGATGCTGCTAACATCACCGCCAAATATATAGACGGTGTATTGCAGGTAAGTCTTCCTTTGATTCCCGGCAAGGAAGCAACGAAGAAGGAAATCGTGGTCAATTGATCGTGCGTTAAGAATTAGTAGTGACAGGTGATGGTATTTGCCATCACCTGTTTTCTTATTAGCCGAGCCCAAAACATTTTGGACTAAAGTCAAATAAAAGTGACATATCTAATCTGCTAACTGCAAAAAGGCATTCGATACAAGACTGATATTTGTGTCTTTTCGTCCATATTGCCGTTAAACCGAGGTGTCCTGAACAGAATCAGTAGTTGCGGTCGCAGCTTCTATTTAACATAACACAGAGTGGACTTTTGTGGAAGTATAGTGTGCTTTGAGTGGGAGTAGAGTGAGAGTGGGCATGGGATTGGACTCTCGCCTTAGGTCGTCTTTAGTTTACGGGTTTACCGTTTTCGGTTTAGTTCGAGGTTCGGTGTTCGAGTTGAAGTTGATCGGCGTTGATCAAGGCAAGGGTGTATTGGAATCTGAAATGTCAGATCTCAAATGTCAAATTCCATATCTTCAAACCATGACAGGGAAACCGAAACTTCGCTTGTTCGATCTGACTATGATCGTCATTGGATTAGTGATTGGAATGGGCATCTTCAGAACCTCGAGAGACGC
>DATDNL010000402.1:0-11652 GCA_036518315.1 Flavisolibacter sp.
ATACCCAGCATAAGCACAGTAGAAAACAATGGAGCAGTTCCTCCAGGGACGTATAGGCCAACCTTCTCGATTCCGATGCTTTTCCTCCAACATTGGACACCGGGCATAGTCTCGATAATCTCGACAGGAGAAAATTGGGAACGGTGAAAGCTTTCAATATTCAGTTGGGCCTGTCGAATCGCAGCTTTCAACTCGTCCGAAAGCTTGTGTTGAGCAGATGCAAACTCAATTTCGGTCACCCGGAAGTTTTCGATGTCGACACCATCAAACTTTTTGGTGAACGATTGCACCGCTTCGTCACCGTGCTCCTTCACTGCATTTAGAATCTGCTGAACGGATTCCACTACTGAACGGTTATCGACGTAAGGTCTCTGCAATAAAACCTTCCAATCTTTGCGCCCTGGTTCTTTAATTAATTGCATTGTTGACGATTGCTTTTGGGTCAAATAATCATCTTCTCAATTGGAACAACGAGTATTCCCTGTGCACCTGCATTTTTTAATGCCTCAATTTTATCCCAGAACTCTTCCTCGCTCAAAACACTATGTACTGAGCTCCAACCGGTTTCTGCAAGTGGTAACACCGTTGGACTCTTCATGCCGGGCAACAAACCGATGATCTTATCGAGGGAATCATTTGGCGCGTTGAGCAAAACGTATTTATTGTTACCTGCTTTCTTAACGGAACGGATGCGAAACAACAACTGGTTTAGGATCCTGAGATATCCTTCCTCGAGCTGTTTTGACCTAATCATCACCGCCTGGCTTTTGAGAATCGTTTGCACTTCCTGCAGGCCATTCATAAACAGCGTAGAGCCGCTACTGACAAGGTCACAAACGGCATCAGCCAAACCGATCCCGGGAGCAAGTTCCACTGAACCACTGATCTCATGTATTTCGGCATTGATCTTATTGTCGTCCAAAAACTTTTGTGTCAAAACGGGATAGCTGGTTGCTATTTTTTTATTCTGCAAAAATTGAACATCATTGTATTGATCCGTTTTCTTAACGGCAATAGAAAGCCGGCATTTTCCGAAGCCCAGCAGCTCTACGATATCGACGGCTTTGTTTTTCTCGTAAAGTACATTTTCACCCACAATGCCGATATGGGCGACATTGTCTTCGACATATTGAGGTATATCATCGTCCCGAAGAAAATAGACCTCTAATGGGAAGTTATCCGCGACGCTCCTTAAATGGCCGTTTCCGTTCTTAACGGAAATGCCACAATCGTTTAAGAGCTTAATACTGTCTTCGTGCAAGCGACCAGACTTTTGAACTGCTAGCTTTAGGTTCATATCTTAAAATTAAAAAGGCTCACCTCCTGGTAAGCCTTCGTTATAAGTTGTACAAATACATCAACGGCTTACCGGTCGGTAAGTAAATGATGATGGATATGTACGAAGAAATTTATCATTTGAGTCGCAAAGCTAAGATTCCATTTCGTTCTGCCAAAAGATTTTAACCGCCCCTTGTAATTTTCTTAACTTCCTTAAAAATTCGGTGCTATGTCCAGGATGCAACGAACTGCTGCTGCTATTGTCTTTCTATTGCTCACAACTCCCTGTTTTTCACAAGATGACTTATCGTATAAACTGCCACCCAAAGAGATTGCTGATCTGCTATTGGTAAAACCCACGCCGAATGTCACCGTAGATTCCTATGGGGAGTGGATGTTATTTACCCAAAACAATAGTTACCCTTCGGTAGAAGAGTTGGCGCAACCTGAATTAAGGATTGCAGGCATGCGTATCAACCCAAACAACTTTGCTTTGAGCAGGCAAAACTTTATTAATGACATTTGGTTGAAGAACATCAAGACCGACAAGGAATACCGGGTTGCTGGTCTACCCGTACACCTATCTGCCACGACCGTTCTTTGGAGCCCGGACAATAAGAAAATTGCATTCACCCAGGTGACGAATAGCCGTGTTGATCTATACGTCGTAGACATTACCAGTCAAAAAGCAATAAAAGTCAACAAACAGCCTTTGAATGCGTTAATTACAGCCAGTTTCCAATGGTTGGACGACCACACTTTGGTCTACAGGACGATCGTGAAACCTGCTTCTTTGGCCCCCGTTAAGTCCCTTATGCCTAAAGGACCCGCCATTCAACAGAACCTGGGCAAGGCAGCACCTAAGCCAACCTTCCAGGACCTAATAAAGACACCCTATGATGAGCAATTGTTTGCGTTTTATGCCACTTCTCAATTGGTAAAAAACGTAAATGGTGTGGAAATGAAAATTGGGCAGCCTGCCATTTACAGCTCGATCGATATTTCACCAGACAAGAAATATCTGCTTGTCCGCACGCTAAAGAAACCATTTTCGTACCTGGTAACTGCGCAAGGTTTCCCGTCCACTGTTGCCGTAGTTGATATAAACGGAAAGCAGGTAAAGCAACTGGCAGAATTGCCCTCTAGCGAAACTTCTCCGTCGGGCTACGATAATGTTCAGAACCTACCCCGTGATTTTGACTGGCGTGATGATAAGGCTGCTACGGTTACCTGGTGCCAGCCTTTGGATAGCGGTATAATCAAGAAAAAGATGGAGTTTCATGATGCTGTGTACGAGTTGCCGGCGCCGTTCACAAGCCAACCGAAAGAGTTATTCAAAACAACACTGAGGTACCGGGGCGCTAATTGGGGCAATGACAACGTTGCCTTAGTAACTGAGGGTCTACAAAGCAAACAACTGGTAAGAACAGACCTATTCAACCCATCGAGCAGAAAGTTGGAGAAATTAATCGAAAGAAACACAACAGATTCGTATTCAAATCCAGGATTTCCTGTAACAGAATCAAATCCATTTGGTAGGGAAGTAATCAAAGTAATGGACAATGGAAACAAGATTTTGATGAATAACCCGGTTGGCGCGTCACCGAAAGGAGACCTACCCTTCCTTGCAGCCTTCGATCTTACCTCTAAAAAGCTCGACCTTCTGTGGAGAAGTGATGAAGACCACTTTGAAACCGTGGTGAACGTATTGGATGCAGATAAAGGACTCGTTTTTACAAGACGCGAAAGCGAGAAAGAAGTTCCGAACTATTATATCAGGAATTGGAAGGACAAAACGGCAAAGGCATTAACTCACTTTGACAATCCGTATCCGCAATTACAGGGAGTAACTAAGGAAAAAATAAAATACAAACGGGAAGATGGGGTGGACCTGACGGGCGATCTGTATCTACCTAAAGGTTATGATCCCAAACTCGATGGTAAGTTACCTGTGATTGTATGGGCTTATCCGGCAGAATATAATTCCGCTGCAGACGCGGCGCAGGTCCGTGGAAGTGAGCACCGCTTCACTTTATTAAATTGGGCAAGCCCGGTATTTTGGGTGACACAAGGATATGCCGTTTTGAACAATGCCGAGATGCCGATTGTTTCAACGGGTAAGGAAAAAAAGCCGAACGATAATTTTGTTGATCAACTGCGTATGAATGCTGAAGCAGCGATCAATAAGCTCGACGAAATGGGCGTGGGTGATAAGAACCGGGTGGCCGTGGGCGGCCACAGTTATGGTGCATTCATGACTGCTAATCTCCTGGCACATACCAACTTATTCAAGGCAGGTATTGCACGGAGCGGTGCGTACAACAGGAGCCTTACCCCCTTTGGTTTTCAAAATGAAGACCGCACCTATTGGGACGATCCAAAACTGTATTTCGACATGAGCCCTTTTAGTTATGCCAACCAGATAAAGACCCCATTGCTCCTCATCCATGGTGACGCTGATGACAATACCGGAACCTTCCCTATTCAAAGCGAACGTTTATTTAATGCGATAAAAGGAAACGGTGGAACGGTGCGCTTTGTGTTGCTTCCATACGAAGCACACAGCTATCGTGGCAGAGAGAATTTACTACACATGTTATATGAGCAAAATGCATGGCTCGATAAGTATGTAAAAAATGCAGAAAAAAATCAGCCAGTCAATGCGGAAAAGACATTTTAGAAGGTTGCCAGAATTGTGCGGTAAGTGATCTTTGCTTCCGATAAGAATCACCAGGTATCATGGACCAAAAAACATCCCTGAATCAATAAACAATAGAAGCAGCCATAATTGGCCGCTTGGACAAAGATGAAAAGCAAAGGAACTTTATTACTTGCAGTTTTATTTTTGCCCGTTTACTTATTGGCACAAGCGGAGAACGAAATACAGGTGTATGCATCACCCACAGTCGGTAACAGGCTGACTTTTTTCGAGCTGCACAGCAACTACACGTTCAAGGGACCTAAGGACCTCGCTGATCCGAATTCTGCCCATTATCTCAATGAATCATTAGAGATCACGCATGGCTTCGCTGATAATTTCGAGCTGGGGGCCTATGTTTTCACCACTTTGACTCCAGAGGGAAGATATGAATACCTTGGAAGTCACATCAGGCCAAGAATTACTGTCCCGGCTTCGTGGAATTGGAAAATAGGCGCAAGCTTATCAACGGAATTTGGCTTTTTTAGGCGGAGTGCCGACCAACCGTTTTACTGGGAAGGGGAGATCAGGCCAGTGATTGACAAGACGATCAACAACTGGTACTTTTCGCTTAATCCCAGCATGGACTTTGTACTAAATGGCGAAGACAAACATTTTGGATTTGGACCACAATTTAAAGCCGTATACACCATTCACGACAAAGTTGGAGTTGGAACTGAGTATTACACCTCCATAGGCACCTTCAGGAAGATAGATCCATTGAACGAGGAAGAGCACCTATTGGGACCAACAATCGACCTCTACTTTAGTCGCAAATGGGAGTTTAACGGGGGATTTTTATTTGGATTGACGCCAAAGTCTAACCAACAGATTTTGAAGATTTTGATAGGAAGAAGGGTGGGGAAATAACAGCGATTTAAAACTCTCCGACAACCATTACCACTGCGTTAACGTCTCCTTTTTGACCTTTACACAAACTCTCCCCGAATGAGAAAGATCTTAGTGGTGATGGCCTTGCTAATGGCGGCGAATGCGGTGTCTGCCCAAAAAGTAGACAGCATTTATTTCCATTTGTATACCGACAGCCTGAAAAAAGGGTTTTACAATTACATCAACGTAGACGGAAAGATGTCCGATGGAACGTGGGCACCTCTGGACTCAACACAGATCTTACTGATTTCAGACGGCGGCTTTTTCAAAGGCAATGATCTGTTCATCGACAGTTCCTACAACGGAGAAACCGTGCGGGTGAAGGCTGTATTGAAAGCCAATCCTTCTATTCATAAAGAAGTGGTCATTTACATACGAAAAAGAGGCTTCACTGAGCCTCTTAAAACAAATGAAGAAATCTTAGACGAAATGCGCCATGGTTCTAAAGCCAAGGCGAAACGCGGTTAAGCAAATTTCTTTGCGTCTTCCAGGAACTTCGCCAATCCTATGTCGGTTAGAGGATGTTTCAACAATCCAAGGATGGAATCGAGCGGAGAGGTGATCACATCAGCTCCTAACTCGGCAGCCCTGATGATATGATTCGGGCTACGAATAGATGCGGCAAGGATTTCAGTTTTATAGCCCTGAACAGCGTAGATAGTCGCAATTTGCTCTATGAGTTGCATTCCATCCCAACCGCTGTCGTCAATACGCCCAATAAAGGGAGAAACGTAGGCGGCACCCGCTTTAGCAGCTAGAATGGCCTGGCCGGCTGAGAATACAAGTGTACAGTTAGTACGAATGCCATTATCAGTAAACCATTTGATAGCTTTTACTCCTTCTTTAATCATCGGGACTTTAACGACAATGTTTGAGTGGATCGCTGCGAGTTTTTTCCCTTCTTCGATAATGGTCGCAAAGTCAGTAGATACCACTTCGGCGCTGATATCGCCGTTTACCATTTCGCAAATCGTCTTGTAATGGTTAAAAACAGCATCGTGGCCTTTGATACCTTCTTTTGCCATCAGGGATGGGTTAGTGGTAACTCCGTCCAATATTCCGAGTTCGTTTGCTTCTTTGATTTGATTGAGGTTGGCTGTGTCTATAAAAAACTTCATGACGTTAGAAAAATTTAAGGGCACAAAGATAACCAAATAGAGAAGGGCCAGGGACAATAAAAATTCCCGCAAGCGGGAAATAAAAATGGCAGGCTACTTACATCGCACCGCTACAACCGCCTACCCTTGCTATCTTCCGATCCTGGGGGAGTTCAGCAGGAGCTGGCCGTATAAGACCTGCCGCGGCAAATATAGGAGATTTGAGATTTGAAATTTCAGTTTCCAGGCTAAAGTGCACCTGGATTTCCAAAATTCCTACTCGTTGCAGATGATCAATACTTATCTTCTTACCGAGTCTGCTTCATTCATCCGTATTCTTCTACCCTTGTATTTTTTGCCATCAAGGGAGCGGACCATTTGGTTTGCCGAGTGTTTATCCACTTCCACCCAGCTGTTCATTTCTTTCATGTCAATGCGACCAAGAACGTCCTTGTTCAATTCACTTATGTCGAGAAGGAATTGCAGAAAACTAGCCTTATAGAAACCGTCCTTTGTCCCAAGGTTCACAAATAACCTTGTATAATTACCACCACCGCGGAATTCTCTTCCCCTTGTATCTTTCCTGGTATCACCTCTTGCCTCTTGTGACCTCCTGTCGTCTCGGCGCTCGCGGGCGTTCAAATCCTCCGCATTCTCATAATACTTCAAAAATCGGTCAAACTCCATGGCTGCAACTCTTTTAAGAACTTCCTCTTTGCTCACATCCTGGAACTTTTCTTGTAAGAACGGAAGGTAGGTTTCGTAGTCACCATGGCTGATATCAGTTTGCAACAATCTTTCCATGAAGTGGTAAAATTGTTTGCGGCAAACATCTTTACCAGATGGGATTTCCAGTTTATGGAAGGGTACTTGCACCATTCTTTCTATCTGTCGAATCCTGCTGATTTCCCTGGCGTGAACAATTGACATACAAACACCGGTCTTACCTGCGCGGCCTGTGCGGCCGCTTCTGTGAGTATAAACCTCAACATCATCCGGTAGTTCATAATTTATGACGTGAGTAATTCCTTGTACGTCGATGCCCCTTGCAGCAACGTCTGTTGCGATCAAAAGCTGTAAGGTTTTTTCACGGAATTCGTCCATCACTTTGTTTCGCTGTTGCTGTGAAAGATCGCCATGCAAAGCATCTATATCGTATCCCTCACGGGTCAACTTTTCTGATATTTCCTGCGCCTCCGCTTTCGTGCGGGTGAAGATGATACCATAAATACCAGGGTTGAAATCGATCAAACGTTTTAAAGTCTCATACCGATGTTGAGCCTGCGTCACAAAGAACTGGTGGTCGATGTTCTTATTAGCAGTATTCTTCTTACCCACCGTTATTTCGACAGGCTCCTGCATGTAGCGTTTGCTTACTTGCCTGATCTCGGGTGGCATAGTAGCACTGAACAGCCAGGTGCTGTCCCTACGCGGAGTGTTTTGAAGAATAAACTCAATATCTTCCTGGAAACCCATGTTGAGCATCTCATCCGCTTCATCTAAAACTACGTATTTGATCTCTTCCAGGTTAATGGCCTTCCGTTCGATAAGGTCGATCAATCTACCCGGCGTGGCAACGACTATCTGAACACCTCTTCGTATATCTCTTACCTGCATGGTTATTGACGATCCGCCATAAACGGCCACCACATTAACGCCACGCATATGTTTTTTGAATAGCTCGATCTCATTTACTATTTGCAGGCACAACTCTCGTGTAGGGCAGATAACCAGTGCCTGGGGATGCTTTTTCTCGACATCTACCAATTGCAGCAGCGGTAATCCAAATGCGGCCGTTTTCCCGGTACCCGTTTGGGCTAGGCCAATCAAGTCCTTAGTGCCGGAAAGCAGCACGGGTATAGCTTTTTCTTGGATGGGTGTTGGTTGGGTAAATCCTAATTCGCCTACAGCCTTAAGTAGGTTTTCCTGTAGCCCAAGCTCTTCAAATAATGCCATTATAAAAATTTGTGCAAAGGTAATTGCAGATTACACAGAATCAGACGGAATTCGAGTCGGCAGAGTTAACCGGGTCCAGAAAAGAGAACTAACCAATCTTAGATGATGAGCTGGTAATAAGAAAAACCGCCTTGATAACAAGGCGGTCATCTAACGATTGCTTGCCATATAAATAAACTCTTTGACTTTATATTACAGTTATAGCTGGCAAGCGGCTATCAAACCTTATTTCTTTTTTGTAGTATCAGCTGCTTTCTTCGTAGAGTCAACTTTAACAACAGTTGTATCAACTTTAACAGTTGTGTCAGTTGTTGCTGGAGGAATAGAGTTCATGGCAGCGCTGTCAGTCTTTGTTGTATCACTTCCAGTTGTAGAACTGCTGCTGTTGTTACAAGCTACTAAAACACCTGCGATAGCTAAAATTCCAAGGAACTTTTTCATGCGAATTTCAATTTTAATTGTTTAAATATTTATGGTTCGAAAAAACTTACTTAGTAACAGAGTCTTTTTTAAACTCCCCTTTGATCTTCTCCTTTAACTCTTTTACATCCTTTTTGCCCGAATCCCAAAGCCTTTCACTCGCACTGTCGACATGTTTTGCCAGGGAATCCGCCTTATTTTCAAGTGTGGAGGTGTTATTACAAGCCATCAACATCCCCAAAATCAACAAAATCCCAAGCTTTTTCATAAATCTTCACCCGACTTAAAGCATTAATACGCATATTCAAAAAAAGTAACCCAGTTTTGCAAAAAAATCTTTTTAACGGGCGAAGTGGGTTACTATTTTTAGATTTTGGTATTAAAAAAGAGATCAATTGAAAGCAGATTCAAGCGAGAAATCATTGCTCCAGGGATTGGCTAAGAACGATAAAAAGGCGATTGAGACGATTTATAGGAACAATTACAACCTGGTACAAGCCCTGGTTGTTAATAACAGCGGAACCAGCGACGACGCCAAAGACATTTTCCAGGAAGCAATGATCGTACTTTATGAAAAAGTCCAGTCCGGCACCTTTGAATTAAACTGCCAGATCAAAACTTTCGTCTATTCTGTAAGCAAGCGGTTATGGTTGAAGCGCTTAATGCACCAAAACCGGTTTGTTATATCGGATGGACACGAAGATTCGGTTTCGGTAGACGAGGAGATGGAGGAGCACGAAAAGCGAAATACGGAGTTCCTGATGATGGAAAAAGCAATGCATGGATTAGGGGAACCCTGTAAGAGTTTGCTGGAGGCCTTCTACCTGCAGAAGAAGTCAATGCAGGATATAGCCGCAAGCTTTGGCTATACTAACTCGGAAAACGCCAAGAACCAGAAGTATAAATGCCTGATGCGCCTGAAGAAACTTTTCTTTTCTCAATATAAAAACGAGTCACTGTGATAGAGGACATTAAAATATTAGAAGCTGTTGAACGGTACATCTCCGGCCAGATGAGCCCTGATGAGCGCGTCCACTTTGAGCAGTTGCGTAAAACCAACCCTGAAGTTGATCAGATGGTTGTGGAACACACTTTCTTCCTACTTCAGATGAACCGTTTTGATGAGGTGAAGAATTTCAAGGCGGTCCTCAATGACACCCATATCCATCTTGGCGAAAAAGGTTTAATTAAAGCACCAAGGTTGAGAGGCAAGGCCAGGGTAGTGTATCTCTACAATAGGTACAAGCGCGTATCAGCCATTGCGGCTTCTATTGCCGGCATCACCGCATTGACTATCAGCGCCCTCGTTTGGTCTCTGTCTCCCGGCAAGCCGGTTAACAAAAGCGACCTTGAAATATTAAGCAGGGATATTCATAAGGAATTGGACACGAAATTGAAAAGGCAAAATGAAGTTCTTACCCAGAAGCTTGACAATATCAAAGACCAGGCTCAGGTTGAGACCGATATTCCTTATGTCACCGGAGGTACAGGTTTTCTTGTTGATACCAAGGGGTATCTTGTAACCAATGCACACGTGGTCAAGGATGCGCAGCATATAGCTGTACAATCTACCAATGGTAAGGATTTACGTGCAACAGTAGTTTATTCCGATTCTGAAAAAGACATTGCAATTTTGAAGATCACCGACAAGAACTATAAACCGCTTTCTTCCATACCTTATTCTATCAAACGTAGCAGTGGGGATTTGGCAGAACCGGTCTTCACCCTGGGCTATCCCCGCAATGATATCGTTTATGGAGACGGCTACATCGCTTCTCCGACTGGTTACAATCACGACACACTTAGTTGCCAGGTAACGGTTCCTGCGAACAAAGGAAACAGTGGTAGCCCTATCTTAAACAGGAATGGTGAAGTAATTGGTATTCTTAGCAAGAAGGAAAATACCGTCGAGGGCGCCGCTTTTGCAATCCGCTCCAAATACATAATTGAAGCATTGAACCAATTACAAAAGGACAGTACCTATAAGAATATAAAAGCCCCGGCTTCTTCTACATTGAAAGGAAAAGATCGTACCCAACAGGTGAAGACAATCAGTGATTACGTTTTTATGGTTAAAGTTGATTAGCCTCGGGTACATCCAATTTCGTAACCTTACAAAACATTCGTAACCTCTATAGAAAGAAACATCCCGCCTCGGCGGGATGTTGTTTATTAAGAACTTACTTCCACAAATTATCAGGATACTGTTTCTGGGCTACCAGCTCGTTCAGGTTCCTTTGAACTACAGGAGCATCCTCCTTGTACGTAACACCAAACCACCGTGCTGAAGTTGGAATAACTTTGATTACACCCTTGCCGGCCTTAACCCACTGGTCCGCAGTAAAGGGAATCAGGTATTCCGATTTAGGATTATCGATACTCTTTTCCAGGAAATCTTTAAAGCCTTCCTGGATGAAATCAAACACAGAAGGATGGAAGCACCAAAAGTTCATAGAGGCTTGTGCCTCTTCAGGCAGCGGCACCTTCTTATCGTCCGACTCTTCATCAACCATCACGCCATCCTGCCTTGATATTTTCAATCGTTCTTTGATTCCCACCAGGTTCCCATTGGCATCTACTTCACATACTCCGCGACTTACTGTCCCGTGTTCGGAAAGTGTATTGTTAAGTTGGTATCCAATGATAGCGTATACATCAGCCTTGCATTCATTCGTCAGGAACTCAACCGCTTTTTTGAATGCATCTGAGCCATAAAAGTCGTCCGCATTGATGACTGCAAACGGTTCATTCACTGCTTCTTTTGCGCATAGAATCGCATGGGAAGTTCCCCATGGCTTCTTTCTGTCTGACGGCACGGAGAATCCGTCAAGGTATTTATCCATCTCCTGGAACACATACTCTGTTTCAATCCTGCCCTTGAGTTTAGGTTCAAATATGGCTTTGAAGTCTTCTGCAAAGTCCTTCCGGATAATGAAAACTACTTTCTTAAATCCTGCCTTGATAGCATCATAAATGGAATAGTCCATGATGGTTTCACCACTGGGGCCAAATTGTTGTATTTGTTTCATACTGCCATAACGGGAAGCCATTCCTGCGGCCATGATCACTAATGTAGGTTTCATCTCTCGTTTTAATTTTTTAATCGGTGGCGAAAATAATAAATTCGACACGTATGCTGGTTAATCAGGCAATTCACCTGGAAAATATTCGTGTTGATCCGGTCCACTTTTTACAAAAATTTCATACCACAGTCGAGGTACTTCGGTTGGACCTTGTTCACCCTGTTATTTCGGGCAACAAATTGTTCAAATTGAAAGAGTATCTGAAGGAAGCAAAATTTCTTGGCAAGGA
>DATDNL010000403.1:0-3130 GCA_036518315.1 Flavisolibacter sp.
CTTTTACTCTTTGCTCGTTTAGTGAAGAATGATACAGTTAGAGGGATGAGTGGAAACACGCAAGGGAACAGCAAGGCTAACAGGCCGGCACCAAACCCGACCAGGAAAAGCGTTAACATGCTTTTGTTGCCGGTTTCTTCGTCACCACAGTCATTCACCGGGTGCTTCACGTCAATCGTTGCCACCTTGATCGTGGACGCCTTACTTACACCACCCTCAAGCGCCACCGTAAACGGAAACTCGCCCTGGTAAAACTCCTCTCCCTTTGCATAGTTATAGATCAAACTGCCCTGTATACTTCCGGGCACGGGTCCGTCGATCTTTATCTCCTCAGTCCAGCTTGTCGGGCCATTGTAGACCCTTTCCTTAATTCCTGTAAATATTTTACTCTCGCCTGTTTTCGCTATTCCACTCTGTTTAAACTCACCAACAGTGTGGAAGGCAGAATCGTTAAGTGTTAGCGAAGCCGAACTGACTCCACTTAGATCCTGGTTCGGAGCATATAAGTTCCACTCACTATTGCCCGGTGTTGAAAAAACCAGTTGGTAAATGTTTGGTGAGATCCGTTTGCTGGTTATGTTCCACTTGAACACCTTTAGGCTGTCCTGTGCTCCAGCCGTAAAACTTGTAGCAAGAAGCAAAACGGTAACAAAACAAAGCGCTATTTTTTTCATCATCGCTATTTAAAAAAAGAAAACGAGTTCAGCTAACGAACTCGTTCAAAAAAGATACTAATCCGATTCATCTATTATAACGCAATTGACAAATTGATTGTTTTAGCAGGCAGGCATTTTTCATCATTACAGGTCTGGTAAGTTAACTTACCTGTAACATTCGTCTTCGCTTTCCCTTTCACCTTAACCCTCTGTGAAAAGACCACTTTATTGCTGTATTGATTGGCCGAAATGTCCAGGTCTTTGTCCTTGAACTTTTCGAGATTACCTGATTCTTTAAGCTTTCCATCTAACTCAAGCAAAGGGTTCTTATTAAAGACGACCGTAGTTGGCTGAGCAATAGCATCCTTCGGCTGGCTTTGAGAGTAAACATGCCACCCTTGCTGTATGGTAGCAATCATCTGAATTTCATAAACATTATCACTGATCTTCTTGCTGTTAAAGCTCCAGTTGACAGGATTCAATCCCTGTGCGGAAAGGAAGCCAAACGTGAAAAACGCGACTAGGATAAGGAGGAATTTCTTCATGCGATGTGATTTGATGCACAAATTTCTTCCATAATTCTCTTGAAAGATGTTAAAGTGCTATACTGTCTCCAAAACCAGCGAAAACAGGGTCTCAAATACCTTTCTGCCGTCAGTATTTCCCAATAAGGGCGAGCAGGCCCTTTCGGGGTGTGGCATCATTCCGAAAACATTCCTGCTCTCGTTGCAGATACCAGCAATATTCCTTACTGATCCATTGGGGTTGGAGACTGAATTGATATTCCCTTCCTCATCACAATACCTAAGTATTACCTGTCCATTTTGCTCAAGAGCATCGAGGGTCTTTTCATCAGCGTAATACCGCCCTTCACCATGGGCAATGGGAATTTTATAAACATTATTCTCAATATCTTTTACGAAAATATTCTTACAGATGTATTGCTGGTTGTTATTCCTCAGCAAAGCCCCGGGCAACAGATGCGATTCGCATAATATCTGGAATCCATTGCAAACGCCCAACACCTTACCGCCCTTGCCTGCAAACTCAATGACACTCTGCATGATCGGGCTAAACCTTGCGATTGCCCCGGTGCGCAGGTAGTCTCCGTAAGAAAAGCCACCCGGCAGAACTATGCAGTCATCAGTCGAAAACTGCGACAAGTCACTATCCTTATGCCAAAGCATAACGCAATCCTGTTTCAGATCATATACAAGTGCATCATGAATATCACGGTCGCAATTGGAACCGGGGAAAACAACAACACCAAATTTCATATCAAAACTTTTGAAAGGGCAAAGATACTTGCCTCCCCGTTACTGCCATGTTACAGTACCGTATTGTTGATAAAGCACATATCCTATGGTGATAAAAAACACCAACAGTGGGAACCATCTCCTAACCGGGTAAAAATAGGCGCAGGCATGAAAGGCAGCAAAAGGAACGGTGACCAGGATCCACGTTTCAAATGATTGTTCGCTATTTATAAAAGGAACAAAGAATGCCAATAACAAGTAGATTAATAAAACACTCCAGTTCTTTCGAACCTGTATCAGCATCCTTCTCAGGTTGGCCTGCACATAATAGCCGCCAACCAGGAATGGCACGGTAAGAAGCACCACGCTCCCGGCCAACCATATGGAATTCTTCAGTACGGGAACCTGTATCGAAATATGAGGTATGAAGTTGGCAAAGTTCAACTGGCTGAAAAGAAAAAGATAAACAGCGTGAAAATAATAGGGTGTCAGGCACCCAAGGAAGAAAAGAACGATCTCATTAAGACGGAAAGGCTTTAAGATCATCATCCCAACCAATATGCAAAGCACGAAAGCCGCTGAAGGGAAATATATGTAAGAGGTGATCCCCGCTATCACACCAATGTTATACAACTGCGCCTTAGCATTTGGCGAATTATACAGCCTGAACAAATAGATAAACATCAATAGAATGAAGGAATTCGCCAGCATAGGTGATGATAGGTAATTCCATCCAGGCAGTAATGAAGTGATCAGGATAAACGCCATGGCTGGCAGGTAAGTCGCCTTGACAATCATCCTGTATTCATTGACCAGGTAATTAACCATTAGGGCCTGGGTATACAACAGGAGGAAAGCTATAACCGAATAGTTGACAGGATTGCCCTGGGGTATCAGTGAAAGAAGCCATTGATATAACCGGCCATCATTCGCACTGGACACAACCGCCTTTGGATAAAGAAACAACGGCAACTTGAGCAACAAGCCAAAAAGCATCAAGACGATAATGTTGCCCGGCGATTTTTGTTTGAATATTGCGATCACATCGCAATGCTATTAATTAAAATCGATTTTTGCAAAGCAAATGTAATTCTTGGTGAAGCAGGGTATGATCATTTGCTGCGAAGTAATTTGTTTTGCGTACTTCGGCAGGAACTCGTATCCCCTATCCAGGTTCTTCAATGTCGGGTTGTGAGTGATCGTTCCGTCACGGGTCAA
>DATDNL010000404.1:0-2088 GCA_036518315.1 Flavisolibacter sp.
TCCTGTAGGATTTTCTACGCCAATATTGGTTAAAAAGTCATTGGTATTTTGGTAATAGAAGGCGAGCGGGATACAGATTAGAATAGATGAAATGAAAAATATCAAGAAGTTTTTGTTCTTTAAAAGCGTCAAAGCTTCCAACCCTAATATTTCCTTGATGCTGACTTTGCCGGATGACTTAGCAGGAGGCGTTTTGGGCAGCGTGAAACTGAATAGTCCAAGTACTATCGAAGCTACGGAGGACATGAGGAAAGTGTTTCTTAGAAAACCCTGACGAACATTTTCCTTTGTGTCCCAGTGAAAAGCATAACTAATTAAAAGGCCGGCAACAATCCAACCAATCGTTCCCCAGACACGAATATTAGAAAACTCTTTCTCCGGATCTTTCATTTGATTAAAAGAAACGGAGTTTACCAGTGCTAACGTAGGCATATAAAGGATCATATAGATCAACACAAATGGATAGAACGAGACAATGGTGGACGACTTATACATTTGATACATCAATATGCCGCCTATAATATGTAGAGCTCCCAATATCTTTTCAGCGTTAATGTAACGGTCTGCAATCAGCCCAATGATAAAGGGTGCGATAATGGCACCCCATGATTGTGTGGAAAATACATTTCCACTTTGCGCGCCTGTAGCACTGAGGTTGTTTGACAGGAAAGTGCCTAATGTCACAAACCATCCACCCCAGATAAAGAAGTTCAGGAACATCATCAACGACAACTGTATTCGTGTTGCAATCTTCATGAGCAATTGTTTTTGATAAATAACAAGCAAGGCTGTTTATAAAGAGAAGTTGTTCGAGGTTTTGTATTCAATAGCATAACGAATCGATCGTTCTAATGTACTATTTTTTACATAGCGGCCGTTTTTTTGAGGATAAAAAATTCGTAGCGATCAAAATCTCTTTTCAAATTATGAAGGATGTTGTTATAAATTTATGGCAAGTAAAGAACTATGCGAAAGTTAAGAATGGGAATGATCGGCGGTGGTCCCGGTGCCTTTATTGGAGCCATTCACCGGACGGCAGCTACAATGGATGGAGAAATTGAATTAGTGTGCGGAGCATTTAGCTCAGACCCTCAAAAGTCAAAGCAGGCGGGTGAGACCTTGAACCTGGACCCGAAACGTATTTACCCCAGCTACGAAGAAATGATACTGCAGGAAGCAAAGCTACCTGCTACTGAAAAAATGGACTTTGTTTCCATCGTCACTCCTAATCATCTCCATTTTGCGCCGGCAAAGCTTGCGCTTGAGAACGGTTTCCACGTGGTACTCGATAAGCCAATGACTTTCGATTTGAATGAAGCAAAAGAATTAGAAAAGGTGGTTCGGAATTCAGGGAAATACTTCTGTCTTACGCATACTTATACCGGTTATCCAATGATAAAGGAAGCCCGTGAGCAAGTGAAGGACAGGAAACTGGGGGAAATAAGAAAGGTCGTTGTGAATTACCCGCAGGGATGGCTCAGCAATTTCTTGGAAGCTTCAGACAATAAGCAGGCTTCGTGGAGAACCGATCCTTCCAGAAGTGGGAAGGCTGGCGCCATGGGCGACATTGGAACTCATGCTTATAATCTTGCTGAGTACATTACGGGATTGAGGGTTTCGAAACTTTGCGCCGACATCAATATCGTGGTGGAAGGAAGGAAGCTCGACGATGACGGTGCGGTACTACTGAAGTTCAACAACGGAGCCAGCGGCGTTTTAATGGCCTCGCAAATCATGGCCGGTGAAGAAAACAATTTAACGATTCAGGTATACGGTGAAAAAGGTGGACTCGAATGGAAGCATAGTGATCCTAATTCGCTCTTGTTGAAATGGCCCGATGCTCCCATGCAAACGCTCAGAGCCGGTACCGGTTACCTGGGCGAAGCGGCTAAGCATAACACGAGGACACCTTCGGGTCACCCGGAAGGATTCATCGAAGCCTTTGCCAATCACTATCGCAATTTTGCTCTCTGTGTCAAAGCATCTATTGAGGGAAAACAGCCGAAGCCAGAATGGTTGGATTTTCCCGGAGTGGAAGATGGGGTAAGAGGCATGGCTTTTATCGACGCAGTGATCGAGAGCGGCAAG
>DATDNL010000405.1:0-3317 GCA_036518315.1 Flavisolibacter sp.
GGAAATGATTTTAGAAGGAGACTCAGATTTGTTGCACTATTTGGTGCGTAATCCCCAGGAACGTTCCCATGGTTTAAGTCTATTTTCCATTATCGAAAGTATTAAGCGGACCGTCGAGGTGTCTCAAACTATTTCGCAGGGAATTATCAATAACAACCGGGTTGCCACGGTTGCAATTTAACAGGTCAAATATTGCCGGGCGGGTAATGCAAGTCCCGGCTCATAAAAGAATTTCAAGGTCTCAGTTAGAAGTGAATTAAAGTGTGTGAGCCTGAATTCTTGTCTCGCACTATGAGCTGGTATGAGTCCGACCAATAGTGGAGCGGGAGTTACCATGACTTTACAATAAGGTTTCTCGCCACAAACTTGCCTGTAACTCCACTATAGAAGCCTACAGCCAAAAGATTTGTAAAGAATGGCCCCGGTTGACTGTGTTGAAACAGGAAACCCCTATCACTTTGATATAGGCCACGGACTCTGAAAGGTTTTTTTACTTCTTTTTACCGCCCATAATACCAGACAGTTAGATACTTTGAACCAGGTACAGAATCAAAACCAGGCTGACGATCAGAATGGCAAGCGTCACCAGGAGCGAGAGAACAAACGAGGGGAAGTAAGTTCCTTTTGCCAGGTGGTTTTCGATGTTTCTATAACGTATAAAAGCAAGCAATGCCATCAAAGATCCAATAATGACTAAGGCTATCCCTATAACCGGGGAATAGCCTTTGCCCGGAAGAACATTTGTCTCGCCAAGGGCAAACGATAGTTGGCGGATAAACAAGGAGAACTTTACTACAACGAAGCCAAATCCCATGATGGCAATGCTTGTTCGTATCCAGGCGAGAAAGGTTCTTTCATTCGCCAGGTGATCACTTGCAGCGGGTTTATGTGGGGTAGCGAGGTTTTCCACCGTTGTGCTTTAGAGTAGACTCATTTCAAAAGACGGGCCACGGGCATGGTATGTTATATAAGTTAAACAGGAAGGAGGGAAGGGAACTTGTTTACGGGGAGCGGTATTATGAGGAATGAGTGATGAGTAATGAGTTATGAGTGTCACCGTCCATTGGAGGGTGTTTCCCATACTGACGATGGTCAGTGGTGGTCGTAACCGGCGTCACCGTTTTAAGACCTTGTTCATCGTTCATTTGCGATCAGCAAACAACAATTATGCAAAGAACGAATATTGACATTGGCTATTCAGCAAAAGAGGAGGCCATCGCCAAATACGCCAAAGCGCTATCACACCCGGTGCGTATACGTATTCTACATTTTCTTGAAAAGCAGGCTTGTTGCTTTACCGGGGAATTGACAGAAGAGATACCGATGGCTCAGTCAACGATATCTCAGCATCTTAAAGAGCTGAAGGATGCGGGACTGATCCAGGGTGACGTAATGCCTCCACGAATCAAATATTGTGTCAACAAAAAAGCATGGGCAGAGGCGAAGAAAGTATTTGCGGATTTTTTTGATAAATAGAACAATAAAAATCTAAAAGATGAAAAAGAGTATAAAAGTGTTAGGACCTGGATGCGCCAAATGCAAGACCACTTACAACAACGTACTTGAGGCCGTGAAACAAACGGGTGTAGAAGCCGATGTTGAAAAGATAGAAGATCTGCAGGAAATGATGAAGTACAATGTGCTTACGACCCCGGTTTTGATGATTGACGAAGTAACGAAGATCAAAGGTCGGATCGCGGACGTAAACGAAATAAAGCAGTTGTTGCTGCAATAGTAATTCCCTTACCTGCAGGATGTTATTATGTTCCATTGGCTACAATATTTTGCTGACTGGGTGGTGTATACAATGATTGGAATGTCATCGCGTGGACATTGGGGACAGGCCATAAACTTTTTCCTTTTCGATTGCCTGAAAATATTCCTCCTACTTTTCCTGGTCACCACGATCATGGGAACCGTGAATGCATATTTCCCGGTTGAAAAGGTCCGCAACTTCCTCAGCCGTAATAAGCTTTATGGATTTGAATACCTGTTTGCTTCCTTGTTCGGCGTCATTACCCCGTTTTGTTCGTGTTCCTCGGTCCCTTTATTCATTGGTTTCGTAAAAGGCGGTATCCCATTGGGTATTACTTTCACCTACCTCATTACAGCACCGCTCGTCAACGAAGTCGCTATAGCGATTTTTGCCGGTGCGTTTGGGTTTCAAGTAACAGCATTGTACGTAGGCACTGGCGTGATTTTGGGAATTGTTGGAGGGTTCATTTTAGGCAAATTAAGGTTAGAAAAATATCTGACTCCATGGGTACAGAGAGTCATTAAGGATACAGAAGTTGAACAACGGTTTGAGGAAGAAAATTTCAGCCTGTTGCATCGCATGCCTTCGATATTAAAGGGAGCCTTAAAAATAGTAAAGGGTGTTTCCGTCTATATAATCATTGGGATTGCTGTCGGTGGAGTGATGCATGGCTTTCTGCCGACCGGTTTTTTTGAGCAGTACATCAACAAAGGACAGTGGTACGCTGTCCCGCTTGCAGTAATTATCGGTGTGCCCATGTACAGCAACGCTGCCGGTGTAATCCCGGTGGTACAGGTGTTGGTTTCAAAAGGTGTTCCATTGGGAACCTCCATTGCGTTTATGATGGGAGTCATCGGTTTGTCACTCCCCGAAGCCATGTTGCTCAAGAAGGTGATGACATTGAAACTGATTGCCGTCTATTTCGGCACCATTGCATTTTTTATGATTGTCTCGGGTTATTTATTCAACATCATTCTATAAAAGCATCTCGAATGAAAAAGATCATCAGTACGTTTTTTGTTTCTGCTGTTTTCCTTTTGACCTCCGGGAATAGTCAAGCGCAACAGAATTCTAATCAGTCCCCGGACATCCAGGTATTGCAATTTCACCTGGAGCATCGTTGCGTTTCCTGTTTGAAAATCGAGAAGTTTACAAAGGCAACGTTAGAGAAGTATTTTCCGGGGCTCAGTTTGACGCTTGTAAATGTTGAGGATAAAAAGAATGAAAAATTGGCGGCGCAATTTGAGGCGGCAGGTAGTGCATTGTTTTTATACAATCCAAAGACGGGGAAGAAGTCCAATCTAACGCAATTTGCATTTCTCAACGTTGGTGACCAGGAAAAGTTTGATGCAGGGCTAAGGAAGCAAATTGAAGAATTTCTAAAGGGCTGATATGGATTGGATAAACGAACTGGCGCAAGATAGCGAGATGCCTTTGCTTGCTGCTTTTGCCCTGGGGTTACTGACTGCTATTAGTCCCTGTCCTTTGGCAACGAACATTACCGCTACCGCTTATATCGCAAAAAACGTTTCTAACAGGAATAGGGTGCTCATAAGTGGTC